>NZ_BAAFZH010000044.1:0-45695 GCF_054684315.1 Scytonema sp. NUACC21
AACGCAGTTGTATCGATAACTCTGGTTCCATCTTGATTAAATGTCGTGATGGTTTTGGTTGTGCTGCTACCCGATGCAGCGATCGCAACACTATCAAACAACGGTGCGCGGTTGGTATTACGAATTGTAATCGGTACAGTGATACTTGTTGTCTGATTAACTCCCGTACCATTACCATCATCAGTTGCTCTAAAGGTGACATTATATGTACCCGCACTTGTATAACCAGGTGTCCAGGTAAACATCGCAGTGTCAACATCAAAAGCAGCAAGAGATGGTAAACCAGACACGCTATAAGTAACAGATGGGTCGCTACCTTCGAGGAGAGTCAACTCACCTTTTGCATTACGGTCAGTAGGTACAAAACCAGGGTTATCTGGGTCAAAAGCAAACGCACGGAACCTGATAGTTTCTCCCTCTTGTGCAACCCAAGAAGTTAATCCCTCAAAAACGGGTGCAGCATTAACATTTAATACAGTTATCTTAGTTGTTTGGCTGGTGACAGACTCACCGTCACTCACACTGAAAGGAATTTCAAACTCACCTGCTTGGAAATATGCAGGTGTCCATTCAAATACACCTGTTACTGGGTCAAGAGTGGCACCACCAGGAAGTAAATTACTAAAGTAGGTAAGTGCAGTACCATCAGCATCTGAAGCTTTTAGCTGAATGCGTACATAATCACCTTCTCGAACAATCTTATTAGCAGGACGTACTAATGTTGGCGTCTGATTTGTAGGTGCAACCAGAATATTGACAGTTTGCGTTACCCTTTCCTTACCATCACTAACAACAAACTGAACATTCTCATATGTACCGGCTTGCTCGTAGTTGGGTGTCCACGTCAGGATACCCGTGGTTGGGTCAAATACAGAACCACCAGGTAAATTATCTGCCCAATATGTCAGTTTATCTTTATCGCTATCGGTGGCAGCAACTTTAATTTGTAGAGTGCGTCCCTCTGCACCACGAATCAGAACAGGGAGAGTGGGGGAAGTAGAAGAATTCCCCCCTTGCTGTACTGTTCCACCACTTACAGATGGTAATGAGAATACAGGTTTATGATTTGCTCCCAGAACATTAATACTAAAAGACTGAGTTGTATAACCACCACGTAAGTCGTAGGTGTAAAGTACAACATTCTCTTGAGTTGCCCCACCAGCAACGGGATTCCAGCTAATCAACCCGTTATTGTCAACCGTCATTCCTTCCGGTGCATCATACAACAGGTATCCAAGTACGCTACCATCTGGATCGCTTGCTGCTACTTGGTACTGGTACTCAATTCCTACAGTTGCATTTAATACAGCATTAGAAGTAATGACAGGTGCCATATTTGGATATGGCATTGCATAGATATTAGGTGTAAATTCTACTCTCAATGCATCGGGATTATTAACAGTAATCGTGCGTACTGTTGTTGATTGTCCTGGTTTTAATCTTCCATCAATTAAATTATCCTTCAAATCCAGCAAGTAGGCACCAGAAGAAGTTCTTCCAACTGCATCTTGTGGTACACCAGTAAATGCTGTACTTGGATCGAGTAGCAACATTACAGGCAATAATAAATCTTGGTCAGCGAGGGAAGTGATTGTGACATCGAATGAAATGGTATTTGTCGCACGCTCACTTCTGGCATTACTAAAGTTAAAGTTAACTAAGTTGCTAAAGTTAGAAACCGTTGTAAATCTCTCTTTGTATTCAGTTTCTAACTCAGCACCTGCGGTACTCTTAATATTTCGCAGTACCTTAAATTCGTAGTTACCAGCATCAAAATTATTAAATCCAAGTAATGCTGACTTTCTCGCTGCATCGTATTGTACAGATACAGGATTAATGATATTACTAAGAGCACCAATTAACTGGTAATTATTTGGATTGAGTACCGATGCAAGGTCATTATTTGCACCTGTAAACATATCCGAATCAAAAGTAACGTTGATAGTGTTTAGCGGTAAAGCGACTATTGCATCTTTAACAGGATTGGTTGCAGCAACTTTGGGTGCAACAATTGGATTGAGAACATCTATTTGACTCGAATGGCTAATTAATACTCGACCATCACGAGTCGTTTCTATATTTTCACCCCAAGTAACGCCATTTTTCCCAGTTGCCACTTTAACGTGTTGCATGGTAGCTAAATCCACCATCAACACATCACCCTTATTTGTGGAAACAAATGCTAATCCTTCTAATTGACTACCAGTCACGCCAAATGCCAAGGAATCTACTGGTTCGGATAGAGATAGCATTCGTTGTGCGCTGCCGTTATTATTAAACTTGACAACAAGTCCACGGTCGGGCCAAGATGTACCCCACAAACTTCCATCAGGGGCGAATGCTAAACTATCCACTCGCAAATCGCTGTAATGAGTAAATGTCTCCGTAACAGGATTAAATATCTCAATTCCATTACCTGAAGAAACATAGATCGATCCTGTTGTTGGATGAATTGCCAGCGCTTGAGTGATGCTTTCTCCGTAGGACTTGACAATATTACCAGTTTGTGAATTGAGTTGTAGTAAAGGACCACCACCTGTAGTTGCCCATAATACACCATTCCGGTCAACTGCCATGTCAAAGATGGGTTGGGGTAGGGTTGCTATGGGAGTGTCTGAGGGAGGGAGTGAGGGGGTGAGTGAGGGGAAGCGATAAAGAGAACCACGGTTAGCTCCACCGCTTGCTAGTACTGTACCATCTGGTAGGACAGCGATCGCCATTGCACCGATATTTGCATGGCTGATAGGAATATTGGTAGCAAACGCACTTGCAGTGAATGGACGCAGTACACTTTCAAATTCAGGTTTGTTTGTTGTTGGTAGTGTTGCAGGAGTATTATTTTCAGCTAGAGCTTGAATAAATAATTGATTTGTAGAGATTTGTTGTGTCGGTGGCTGTGGTGGTAGGATTTGCTGTGTGGTTTGCCCAACGGTTGGAATAGTACCCAAGTTGACGCTAAATCCATCGGATGGTGCAGTAATTCCTAATGGTGGTGTTTGCTTATTACCTGCGTTATCCGTTGCAAGAACAAGGAATTCGTATTTTGAAGTTGCTTTACCATTAAATATTGCTTCCGTATCTATAGTTTGCGACTTCCATACAATAAAATCTCCACCATTCTCTGCAACATATACGGTGACATGCTTAACCCCTGAACCATTACTGTCATCGGTTGCATTCCATTTCACCCGATAATCAGTGCTACCACTAACTGCTACCAGTGGAAGATTATTTGTCGCACTATTATTACTACCAAGTGGTGTTGCGGTAATTGTCGCCGTTGGTGCTGCACCATCAATTTTACTGACAGTCAGATTTGTATCGATTGGTGCAGAAGTGTTGAAGATAACTTTGGCAGTGCTGGTTATTTCCGTCCCTGTAGCCCCATTATTTAAAGGTGCAATCGTGTAACTAGCAAATCCCGCACCACGAGCATTAGCATCATTCGGCAGTAAAATACCAACGTTGGGATTTTTGATTACATTTCCAGTTTCTGGGTCAATTGCTTCGAGTAACCAAGAAGCGGTTTTTGTTGGTAAATCAATTCCTGCGCTGACTCTTAAAATAAATCCTTTCGTTGCTATAAAGTCAAAGTCACCTTGGAACGAACTTCTTCCACCAGGGATATTGACTTGGATATCTCCCAATTTAATACCACCAAGTTGGAAACTACGCTCATCTAAATCATCGTCGAGTTTGGTTACGAGTTGAACAGAACTCACAGCAGTTGGTGCTGTTGCAGCGTTTTCAAACCTGATGGTGTAGGGTAAGGTGGTGCCGACTGGAATAATATTATCGTTACCGTAACCAATGGGACCTGTTAATGAGACAAGGTTACTTGTGGTGCTTGGTGTGATAAATGCACTGCCAAAGTTGGGGGAAGGTACTGGTACACCTTGGGGTAACTCTACTCTTGCTTCTCCAAATGGGACGTAAATACTAAATGCTTGGGAGTGAGTTTGACGCGAAAGCCCTTTATCAAATTGTGTGAGATTGGGAATATCTGGACTACCAATTTTGCTGGCGTCGTGTCCGTACCACTTGCGAACATTCTCAAAGAAGTTGACGAGGTTACCAGTTGATTTAATTTCTTTACCAGCCGGACCAACTAATAAACCAGTGGAAAGCGTTGCTATTAAACTAATGATTTGCTGGCTTTCTCGAATTGGTGGAATACCAGATTCTTCTCGCAATAATCCTGTTTGTTCTAATGCTGCAAGGAATGCATTTGTCCAAGTATCAGGGTTAGCAGCAAGGTTAATTAAGGCTGGTGTTGCGGTTTTATCCTGAAGTATCGCCTGCCGTAGTTTTAATGCTTCTCGTGATTGTTCTGCAACGAACTCCCCACGAGTCATTGCTGTTGCAGTTGCGACGATATTAAACTTAAACGCAATATCTTCGTCACTTACAGTTTCTAACAAGTCAGGATTTTCTTGTAACAGTTGTTGCAATCCTGGGTAGGTTTGAACGTTGAAGTTCATTCCTGTAAACCCTGCATTGGGTAAGTCTATGACATAACCTGGTGCTAGGATTTGTCCTATTTCTGTTAATGGGGGTACTGGCAATATTCCCCCTAGCAGGAACTTGGAATTATACGGAATTAGCAGAGTGGGCAGCTACAGCTCGTGTTAACCCTACTTTAATGGCATTGGTCGCTCTGGCGTTAATTGCAGGTCCAATGGGTAAGTGCGCTCAGTTTCCCTTACACCTGTGGTTGGACGAAGCAATGGAAGGACCTATACCAAGCACAATTTTGCGGAATTCTGTTGTCGTCGCTAGTGGTGCTTGGGTGCTGATTAAGCTGCAACCTGTTTTCAGCCTTTCCCCCATAGTTTCTCTAGCAATGGTGTCTATTGGTGCTGTGACTGCTGTGGGTGGTTCTTTGATTGCGATCGCACAAATCGACATCAAACGATGCTTATCTTATTCAGTAAGCGTTTACATGGGTTTGGTGTTTATTGCCGTAGGGACACAGCAAGATGAAGCAGCGCTGTTGTTAGTTCTCACCCACGCTTTGGCATCAGCACTTTTGGTTATGAGCACTGGTGCCATTGTTTGGAACAGCATAACTCAAGATATTACTAAACTAGGTGGCTTGTGGTCGCGCCGACCGGTTTCAGGGATAGCTTATGTGGTAGGAACTCTCGGATTAATAGGTTTTCCACCGTTAGGGAGTTTTTGGGCACTGCTGGAATTAGCTTCAGGGCTTTGGGTGACAAAACCTTGGTTAGTGGGAATTGTAATTGCAGTCAATGCTTTGACCGCTTTCAGCTTAACCAGGGAATTTTGTCTCATTTTTGGTGGTAAAACCCAGCAAATGAGCGAACGATCTCCTGAAGTCAGCTGGCAAATGGCGCTACCCATGATTGTTCTCTTAGGTTTTACCCTGCATCTACCCTTAGTGTTGCAAAGCTTATCTCTATTACCAAGCTGGGAAACTCTCAATAAAGATGTTGCACTCCTACTCGTTTGGTCAAGTATTTTTGGTTGCACCATCAGTGGTGTTATTTATCTGACCAATGGTATTCCCAAACCAATTTATTTCCCCGTAAAACCTTTACAAAACTTACTTGCTTACGATTTCTATACGCCTAAATTGTATAGGATGACTATCGTTTTTGGGGTTGACCTCATTTCAAAATTTGCTGACATGATTGACCGCTTTATCGTCGATGGTATTGTCAATATGGTTGGTTTAATGTCCATTGGTAGTGGTGAAAGTCTTAAGTACAGCACCTCCGGGCAAACCCAGTTTTATGCCTTCACTGTGTTGTTGGGAGTAGGTGTCATAGGAATGGTGGTGAGTTGGCAATATTGGGGAGTTCAGTTTTTAGATTTGGTATTTTGACAAGTTCATAGTTATTAGTGATTAGTTAGTGGTAAGTAGTTAGTAGTTAGTGGATTAAGTAACTACTATTAACCACGCACCACTAACTATTATCAAACTTTTAATTGTGAAGGGAAGACAGATTACGATTTAGAAAACGGTCAAGTGTCTCTAATTGGATAAAGCCATTAGCCATTAACACAATCACTATATGCTGAGTACCTTAATCTGGCTACCTATTTTAGGTGCCGCTGTTCTAAGTTTCTTTCCTCGTGCCATACCAGCGGCTAGTGCTCGTTTGGTATCCCTGACAGTCTCTGGTTTAGTTCTGCTTTGGAATATTTTTATTCTGTTAAAATTTAATATTTCCGATCCGGGGATTCAGTTACAGGAATATTTACCTTGGAATGACACCCTGGGCTTAAGCTATCAGTTAGGGGCTGATGGGCTTTCCATACTCATGTTGATTTTAAATAGTCTGCTGACCTGGATTGCAATTTACAGCAGCAGCCAACAGACAGAACGTCCCCGGCTTTTCTACTCCCTCATCTTATTAGCAAGTGGTGGCGTTGCAGGTGCCTTTGCATCACAAAATTTGTTGCTTTTCTTTCTGTTTTATGAAATAGAATTAATACCCTTCTATCTGCTCATTGCTATATGGGGCGGTGAAAAGCGAGCTTATGCTGGCATGAAGTTCCTGATTTATACTGCTGTTTCAGGAGCGCTGATTCTAGCAACATTTTTGGGGACTGTCTGGCTCACTGGGTCAACCAACTTTAATGTTGATAGTCTTGCCACCCAAACTCTTTCAACAGCACTACAAATTATCCTACTTTTAGGAATTTTGCTAGGCTTTGGTATTAAGATTCCTTTGGTTCCTTTCCACACTTGGTTACCTGATGCCTATGTTGAAGCTTCAGCGCCCATTGCTATTCTCCTTGGTGGAGTCCTGGCAAAGTTAGGAACTTATGGTGTTTTGCGTTTTGGCATGGGTTTGTTTCCCGAAGCTTGGAGTATCCTTGCACCTAGTTTGGCTATGTGGGGAGCAGTCAGTGCTATGTATGGGGCGGTAACTGCTATTGCTCAAAAAGATATTAAGCGCATGGTAGCTTACAGTTCCATCGGTCATATGGGCTACGTATTGCTTGCAGCTGCGGCTAGCACCGCCCTGGCACTTGTGGGTGCGATCGCTCAAATGGTCAGCCACGGAATTATTCTCGCTATTCTCTTCCATTTAGTTGGAATTGTGGAAGCTAAGGTAGGAACCCGTGAATTGGATAAGCTCAATGGCTTAATGAATCCCATACGTGGTTTACCTATCATCAGCGCTCTACTGGTTTTAGGAGGTATGGCGAGTGCTGGTATCCCCGGTATGACAGGGTTTATTGCTGAATTTATCGTGTTTCAAGGTAGCTTTTCGGTCTTTCCCATACCAACACTGTTGTGTGTTGTCGCTACTGGTTTAACTGCTGTCTACTTTGTCATTCTTCTCAACCGCACCTGTTTTGGTAAACTCGACAACTTAGCTTATTATCCCAAAGTCTTGTGGTCTGAAAAAATGCCAGCGCTGATTCTAGCAGTTCTCATCCTTTTCTTGGGAATAAAACCTCATTGGTTGGTACGGTGGAGCGAACCAACATCAACAGCAATGGTTGCTACAATTCCGGCTATAGAAAAAGCTGTAAGCCCTCAAGTTGCTCTCAATCAATGAAGAAATTAGTTAGTAGTTAGTAGTTAATAAAACCACGTTAAAAGTAACCACTAACTACTAACAGCAGCCAAGCGGAAGAAATTGAAGAGGAAGTAAAAATGGTACAAACTCCAGAGAAACCTATCACTAAATTACCTCCTTCTACCCATGAATTTGCTGAGGTTATTCATCGGTTAGAAGCAGGTGGCGCAATGTTACCGGATACACCAGAAAATTTAATGCAGATCATTGGGATTTATAAAGCTTATGCAGTTCCAATGGATTTTTACTGGCGCGATCTCCTCTACATTGCTGAACGTGTATTTTTAAATCCGTTTCCCTTTTTCAAATACTTTCTACCTCAAGAATATTTAGATCGGCACAATCATTATGCTGGTGATGATGCGGATTTAAGAATTTGGCGCGGTGAAGCAACGGCTCATCCAGAACTGTTGGCATTTATGGACAAGGGTGAAACCTTGAAAATGCCTAAGTTGTTGCACCACTTGTTCCACGACCGCATCAACATGGAGTTTGCCGAAGCTTGTATGCGGGCAATGCTATGGCATCGCCATATGTACGCACCAGTTAACCAATTTGACTCTTACCTCGACACGGAAGAGTACAAAGCCAACGCTGACAGGGCTATTCGAGCTTACTTCCAGGGCAACCCATTGATGTTGTCCATGTACAAGCTATTTCCAGATATGTTCTTAGAACAGTGCCGACAGATGTCTTACTACTCTAATCTCGGGTTGTTCTGGGAAGTTATGGCTCCTGTTTTCTTTGAGATGTCAGATTTGTATGACGAAGGGAAAATTACCACTGTCCCAGAGGCAATGAATTTTTTGGTGAATGGAATTTTTGCGATCGCAGGTCGTCCCATTTACCACCACGTTTACGTTCGCGGTGAGTGCTACGAAATTATCCCAAAATCCAAGGGTTTTACATGGCTTTACGAAGCTGCATTACCCTACGTGGAAGCTGTTTTTTATCGCACTGCTCCTTTTAGAGGGACTAAATCTTATAATGCACAAGCAAGGCAAGTACCTGACGATCAAAAAGACTTTCACTATGGAATTCTCTATGCTGATGTCTTTCCGGTAGGAACTGCAGGTATTCCACCAACACTTCTCATGCAAGATATGTTACATTTTTTACCTCAGTATCTTGTAGATTATTATAAGCAGTACTGCCGGGGAGATGAGGATGTGTTGATTCAGTTGGGAGTGACTTTTCAACGGTCAATGTACTGTGTTACATCTGCCGTCATTCAGGCACTACGAGCCGCACTTTTATATCCTTTAGACGATCCAAACCCCAAACATTTACAAGCAAATCGCGATTTCTTTGAGATGCAACTCAATCGCTTTACCCGTTCCGAATATGGCATTCGGAATGCCGCTCGTCTGCGAGATATTCAAAGGCAGGATTACAGGTAATAAGCTAAGGATGAAGTATGAAGTATAAAGTGTTAAATAGTAGGTCGTGAAGCCCACAAATAATCACAAATAATAAATTGAGGGACTTATATCCATCTATAAACTCATTTTTAATCCTTTATCCGCCGAAGACGAAGCCACTGTACGCCAATTAGTAGAAGCCGATCCGTATTGGCAAAACGGTATTTGGACTGAATACACTCTTAAAGAGTGGATTCAAGCTTTTTAGCCGAAACGACTGAAGTTGCGGTTACAGGGATGGGTATCCTTGCCCATCCCACAAGAGGCGAGCGCTTGTTTGGGTTGATGAGAGCAGTACGGACACTGAATACTGAGGGGCAAGTAACTGTAACTTAATTTCTAGACACAATTACCCATAAATCCCCAAAATGGGTAGGTTGAAAAAGATGTTCGGTTTTCATTATTGCTTGTATAGTCTTGTCTGGGTTATATTTAGACCATGGATTGAAGAAAGTTTATGCCACAACGCAATAGATGGTTTAAGGTTTTGCTCACCCAACAAGAGTTAGATAAGCTACAGGCTTATGCTGAACATCAAGGTTGGAATATGTCTCAAGCTTTTAGAGAATGGATTAAGGAGCTACCTTGTTACTCGGATTCAAAACAGAATTAAAGCTAAATAACCAACAACGCACGCAACTACTAAAACATTGTGGCGTAGCGCGTCATGCTTGGAATTGGGGGCTCGCTTTAACTAAACAGATACTTGACCACAACAAAGCTAACCCAGATTCCAAAATGAAGTTTCCTAGTGCTATTGACTTACACAAGTGGTTGGTGGCACTGGTAAAGAGTGAAAATTCTTGGTACTACGAATGCTCCAAATCCACACCACAGCAAGCATTAATGGCTCTAGGAGAATCTTGGAAAAGATGCTTTAACTTGACTGCTGGTGTTCCAAAGTTCAAGAAAAAAGGTAAGCGGGACTCTTTCACATTAGAAGGTACAGTCAAAATTCTTGGAAACAACAAGATTCAAGTACCTGTAATTGGTGTTCTCAAGACTTACGAACGACTTCCACAAGTACTGATAAAGTCTTGTACAATATCTCGCCAAGCTGACAGATGGTTTATAAGTTTCCGATTTGATGTCGAGCATCAAAACTCAAGCAATGCGAGCATTGTAGGCGTTGACCTTGGTGTCAAAAACTTAGCAACTCTTTCAACTGGTGAGGGAATTGCTCTATCAAAATCCTACAAAAGACATCAAGCAAAGTTGTCCAGAATGCAATGGTTGAACCGTCGGAAGGTTATAGGTTCAGCTAATTGGAAGAAAGCGCAATTAAAAATAGCTAGACTGTATAGAAAGATAGCTAATATCCGTAAAGATACATTACATAAATTGACAACATTACTAGCCAAGAACCACGGAACAGTAGTGATTGAAGATTTAAATGTGTCTGGAATGTTAGCTAATCATAAATTGGCTAAGGTAATTGCTGATATGGGATTTTATGAATTTCGTAGGCAATTGACTTACAAGTGTGAATTGTATGGGTCTAAGCTAGTTGTGGTTGAGCGATGGTTCCCGTCTAGCAAGACCTGCTCAAACTGTGGAACCAAAAAAGAAGCACTCACTTTGGATGATCGAGTGTTTCAATGTAACCATTGCGGTTTTACCTTGGACAGAGACTTGAATGCCGCAATCAATCTTAGTTTGTACGTATCCGGCAGTTAGTCGGTGAGAGCCTGTGGACTGGTTGATGCCGACATCACCAGAATGAAACAGGAATTAAACACCAAAGTCCAAGGATGTATATCTTTGGCTAGCTTTGGGTAAGTTTTATATAACGGAAGTGGTAAGTTCATCTAGGTTGGATGCTTTATACCGTCACCGCAGGCTGATTAACGCTAATTTTACTATAAATAATCATTCTCAAAAGTATCCAATTTGGACACAATGCAAAACCTTTAATTTTTACAAGAACAGCTTCTCCATAACCAAATTTTCAGTTTCTCTTGGAATAAATCTTTATTGTAATTACAAAAAATTCTGCTTCTAGCGACTGCTCATTAATTAAACACAATATGTGACAGTTAGTAAATTGGCATATCAATATAGAAAATATACCAAAGAGTAGGTTCCGACTTTTCACCACGGAATTACGGTAATTATGAAAGTATTTTCATGCAGCAAGCTTTGATTACTGTTTAAACTAAAAAAAGAAGCAATGAAACTGAAATAAACACATCTCACGTTTATTATTCAGGAGGAAAGTCAATGAATCGCATTTTGAAGCGCACACTACTACCCAACCTTATGGCTGCAAGTCTAGTTGGCGTTAGCTTAGTTCCGTCTCAACCTGCATTAGCTGACAAAAACGTAGCACGCGATGCTGCTATTGGTGCTGGTGTTGGCGTTGTCTCTGGTGCTATTAGAGGTCGTGGTTCCGTCATCAACAATGCTATCAAGGGAGGCGCTGCTGGTGCTGCTGTTAACGGTGCTAACGGTTTGAGAAGAAATTCAAAAAATCGTAACTTGGGTCAAGATATTGGAGTTGGTGCAGCAGCAGGTACAGCGACTGGTGCAATTCTTCGTCCTGGTAAAGATACCCTTGGTGATGCAATAGATGGTGCAGCAGCAGGTGCAGTTATCAACATCTATAACAATAGAAGAAACAAGTAATTCATAGTTCTTAACTAGCAATTGATAAAAGAATGGGTTATTGCAGTTAGCAGAACTATCCCTAGTAGATCTAGGGATTTTTTATATATACTGACGGCAAAATTCCAAAGCCACCAACAAATCGCTTGTTTGCTGCGGATAACTCATCTTTGGTCTAGAAATCACGATTAAGGGGATGCCCAATTCTGCAGCAACTATTCGCTTAACATCCTCTCCCCCAGCAGTACCTGAAGCTTTGGTGACAACTAAAGAAATACTCCATTGACGCCATAATGCCATTTCCAAATCTATGGTGATGGGAGGGCGCAAACAAATCACTCGATCTGGTGTAAAACCAGCTTGAAAAGCAGCTTCTAATGCTGTAACAGAAGGAAGTAACCGAGCAAATAAAGTTGCCTGTTGCTGCCACGGCAGAAACAGATGCAGCAGCCTGTACCCTACAGCGAGCAACACGCGCTGATTGTATAAGTAATTTCCATTGACTAGTGTATCAAAGCTGTTTATATAGATTTCCCTTGTCCCCTTGTCCCCTTGTTCCCCTGTCTCCTCTAAAATAGGGCGTTCATAACGCAAATAGGGAATTTGCAATTGTTGACAAGCTGCGATCGCACCACGAGAAATTTCCACAGCAAATGGGTGTGATGCATCGACAACAGCGACAATTTGCTGTAAACACAAAAATTCATCGAGTTGTTCTACAGGTAATCGCCCTACCCAAACCTGTAACGTTGGGCAACAAGGGTAGAGCGATCGCGCTGACTCTGATGTTACAGAAACAGTACAGGGAATCTGAGCATTAGCAAGAAGAACTGCCAATGAAGCACTTTCCTGAGTTCCGCCAATCAACCAGATACGTGCCACAAAGCTATGAGTTTTCCTAACCTTTCAGTGCTTTTCTAAAGTTCTGACGATAGGATTTACTTGAGATTAACAAAACAGGCCACAACAGGGAGAATCCGAGACGGTTGGGTAAAGATTGCTGAAAGTTAGTTTTCCTAAAACCACCCCAGAACTTCCAAACACCAAACCCGTAAGCCAATATTAATACAAAACCGACTAATCCCATTGAGCACAACTCCACTTAATTTAATTAAATATCAAGCTAATGCAGTTCAGGTTTAACAAATTCACAACTGAATTCGTGTCATCTATTATACAATTTAGAATCTTATACTGTCATCCTATATCAATATTAGAAGACAGTAACTAAGACCTTCGTTTTTGGAATCAAACTTAATTTATACAGTCTTTCGTTCAAGTTTAACAAATTCCACCCGCGCCCTCCAGTATAGCTGAGGGTAATCCATCGTACTTACTTTCTAACAGGTAGCTACTACTACGGAGTAGCATTTAAAGATACCACTTATTTATGGCACAAGATAAGAAAGATAGCGGAGAGACTAAGATGTATGAACGCAACTTGGTATAAGCACCGAAAAATCAAAAACTACATTAGACTTTGAATGGAAGATTTTTCACACCCTTCTTGATTTTCCACTGATAAACAGGATAGTGTGACGAGTAGTTATTCCTATTCCGGATCGGATGCATCTTGCGAAAGTTACCTAAACTAAAAGATCCATAAGAGACTAAAGAAGTAAGCACAAAACGTATCTTATGGGTATTGAAGTAGCAAGTGGTGCAAACAGCTAAGGAGGATTTATGCGAGCAGTATTGATGGCAGGGGGATCTGGAACGCGGCTTCGTCCGCTCACTTGTGACCTACCCAAACCGATGGTTCCCATACTCAATCGACCAATTGCCGAACACATTATCAATCTTTTAAAACGGCATCAAATCACAGAAGTCATCGCCACACTCCATTATTTACCTGACGTCTTGCGAGACTACTTCCAAGATGGCAGCGATTTTGGCGTGCAAATGACCTATGCCGTAGAAGAAGACCAGCCTTTAGGTACCGCAGGCTGTGTAAAAAACATTGCCGAATTGTTAGATGACACGTTTTTAGTAATTAGTGGTGATAGCATAACAGATTTTGACTTAACAGCAGCAATTGAATTTCATATCAATATCCTCGGCAACGACAGCGATACCGACTCCGCCATCGACCCAACCACCCTTGCTATCAAGACCAACCCAACCAACGGTACAATTTTAGTTAACCCAGACGATACAATTACTTACACCCCCAATACGACATTTGTTGGAACTGACTCTTTTACTTACACCTAAATGCCCTGTCTCAACTCCATTGTTCATCACAACCAGGATGCGATCGCTACATACAAATCCAGAACCAAGCAATCTCCTTCCAAATAAGGTTCCATTTTCGTTACATAGTTTGGTTTTTTCTCACTGACTTACTTAACAGATACGTTGTATTTACTGGTAGCTTGATTGAAGCCAGCCTACTGTATCCTAATTCTTGACGACCTTGGCGGTTCCAAATTAATACAAAGTTATAATTATGACAACAACACCTGTAAGACCGTTTGACATAAATGCCTTAACCGCTTCCTTAGAAGGCATTGAAATTATTACTGATTCAACCCAAGTAGCAAAATTATCTCAAGATTACCACACCTTTAGCCCAGTACTTGTACCCAAACTAGAAGGCAAAGTGGGGGATATCGTTGTACGTCCTGTTAACCAACAAGAGGTATTAAAAGTTGCAGCAGCTTGCGTCAAATACAAAGTCCCCGTAACAATAAGGGGTGCAGGGACGGGGAATTACGGGCAATGCGTGCCCATGTATGGTGGTGCGATTGTCGATATGACACGGATGCAGGAGATACTTTGGGTAAAACCAGGAGTAGCGCGAGTTCAAGCTGGGGTAAAATTAGCTGCCTTGGATAAACAAGCACGAGAAATTGGCTGGGAAATGCGGATGGCACCTTCTACATATCGTACCGCAACAATTGGCGGATTTATTGCTGGTGGTAGTGGGGGAATCGGGTCAATACAGTACGGTTTGTTGGGAGATAGAGGCAATCTTCAAGCATTAAAGGTGATTACCTTGGAAGATGAACCTCGTATCATTAAACTGCGGGGTGATGACGTACAGAAAGTTAACCATGCTTGGGGGATTAATGGCATTATTACCGAAGTAGAAATTCCCTTGGGACCAGCCTATCCTTGGACAGAAGCGATCGCGACTTTCGATGATTTTATGGCAGCCGCAAAGTTTGGTCAAGACTTAGCCGATGCCGATGGGATGATTAAGAAAGAGATTAGCATCTTTGCATCCCCAATTCCACAATACTTCACTGCCCTCAGACAATATATTCCCGATCGCACTCATGCTGCTTTATTGATAATTGCTGAACCCAGTTTGGAATTCCTGCCCGGATTGGTGCAACAATATGGTGGCAATATTACATATCAAAAGCCAGCACAAGAAGCAGGAAAAGGGATAAATTTAGGGGAATTTACGTGGAATCACACCACCTTACACGCCCGGACTGTAGATACTTCCATCACCTATTTGCAAAGTATATTTCCTGCTTATGGAAAGACGGGTCAGGGCACATCTCTAGAACTAGTCGAGCATTTGTATCATCATTTCGGTGATGAGGTAATGATGCATTTAGAATTTATTCGGTTTCAAGGTAAAGCGGTTCCTGCTGCTTTGCAACTTGTACGCTTTACAACAGAGGAACGCCTTAACGAGATTATCCGCTATCACGAAGAGCAAGGAATATTTATTGCTAATCCCCACACATATATTATTGAAGATGGTGGAAGAAAAGCGATTGACCCAGAGCAACTAAAATTTAAGGAAATGGTTGACCCCTATGGATTAATGAACCCTGGTAAGAGTAAAGTGCTGGAATTTAAAGTTCACAGTTAAAGAAGAATATTGTAGATATGGGTATAGTAGCAGCCCGTTCAGTCCATTAGACATCTCCAACAAAGAATGTAGAGACGTGCTGTTTGAAGCGTCTCTACAAGGGGTTGAAACAACGCATAGTTAATTTCTGGAAATGTCCATTTTGTGCATTTTTATTGGTAAAGACAGTAATCGTAGAAAGAATCTTTTTCATTTTTTTTCCTTAACTTATACTTTAAAAGCTACAATTTTTTAATCTAGATAGAGCAATAAAATTACTTTTCTCTTGCTAAAAGACGTAGTATGGTAGGCAGCGATCGCCGTTCACTTTTAGTAGGCAGTGCCCACCATACTACGTCTATTTACTAATTTAAATAGAGCAATCAGACTAAATGTAAAATGTTTGTTATCATATCGGTTTATCAAAGAAACCGATTTTCTACATCTTACATTTTTTATTTTGACCTAATTAATTTAAGTCTTGTGAAAAATATTTTTAGTTTTTATATATCTTAAATTGAATAACACCAAGGTTAACGTAATATTAATAAATCAATAAGAATTAGTAAAGTTATTCAATTAAGTTTTTGAATATTAAATAAAATACTTCTATTGGATGATGTGTGGAAAAAAGCTATAACTACATATTTAGAATCGAGGCAATAAAAATCAATACTTATGGAAGATGAGCTATCCTTTATGCTGCTAATTCATCCGTACTTTTAAAGACATAGTTGTTGCAATTCTCTTGCAATAATTCTCTAGAAAAATATAAAATTTCTAGTTAAAAATTTGTACGTAATAGATAGCAGAAAAGGATTTTAAGCTAATGATAATTCCTGTTGTTTTTATTAAGAGGCAATTCAATGTCTAAGTTTTCACGCCGGCAGCTACTTGCTTTTTTTGGAGTAAGTGCTGGTGCAACTGTACTGGCTCCTGTATTGGGAGACAAACTTTTTGGTGGCAGCCCTAGCATCGCGGCTGTACCCTTAAAATTTACCCCACTGCGTTTACCCCATCCTTTACCGATTTACACGCAGCAACAGAGCTACTTACCAACAGGAATTGAGCAGGGAAACGTATTAGAACCTTCTGCTAATGCAGCTTTAAGTAGCTACACCGTTCTTGATGACGTTGTGGTACCACCAGAATATGAACGGTATGTGATTGTAGCGTGGGGCGATCGCGTTTTCCCAAATCAAGAAGACTATTTTGGTTACAATAGCGATTACACAAGCTTTATTCCCATTGATGGTAGAAACCCCAACGATGGCTACCTTTGGAACAATCACGAGTACATATCTTACCCATTCACGACGACTGTACCCGGTTTCTCAGGTGAGTTAGACGGATTCCCCATAACGTACCCCTTAATTATTGGACGCGATTTACCTGAAGACAGGACAAATCTCGAAGTCTTGGGTGAGTTTATGTACAACATAGGCGGTTCTATCGTGCGGATTTCCCGCGAAAACCGCAACGGGCGATTTGGTGTTGTCCGTGACCCCAGAAACAGACGCATCCACGGGCTTTCCGGTTTGGGAATTAATAGCCAACGAACTGACATATACAAAGACGTGACTTCTTGGGGTTCCAGAAGCTACCAAAAAGGAGACGAAAATTATCTTATTGGCACTGGACCTGCTGCTACCCAAGTCTTCAATCTCAGTTCCGATGGACTGGGTAACAAAATTATCGGTACTGGATTCAACTGTTCTGGCGGTACAAGCCCTTGGGGAACTGTCTTAACTGCTGAGGAAAATTTCCAAGCCAGTACCAGTTCCTTTATTGGAGTTCAGGAAAATGTCAACCCCAATGGGACACAAACAGGCTATATCGAAGGCACCACTGGGGCTGCATTTGGCTTGGTTGGTGAAAAATACGGCTGGATGGTAGAAATCGATCCGGCTGACCCAAATTTCCGCCCACGCAAACACACTGCTTTAGGTCGCTACCGCCATGAAAATATTGCTTTGCGGGTGGAAGCAGGAAGACCATTGGTAGGTTATTTAGGTGACGATCGGCGCGGGGGTCACACCTGGAAATTTGTCAGTTCTGGTACAGTCACTTCTCCCACTGATAAAAACAACAGCCGCTTGTTTGAAAACGGAACTTTGTACGTTGCTCGTTACAATCCTGATGGTACGGGTGAATGGATTCCTCTGGAATTAAACACCTCCACCAATCCAATTCCACCATCAACTCTTGCCTCGGTAGAAGTTGCAGCATTGGGTAGGGCTTCTAATGGCGGCAATACACGTTTACCAAGACGCAGAGGTATTTTGGGACAAACTTCAGAAGGTGGGTCAATCGCTGTCACAATAACGCAGGTTACAAATCAAACAACTGGAGCGATTACCTCTTACGGTGAAACTGAAGCTCTGCCTGCCTACCAAGGTAAGAAGCTATCAGATTTCTATACCAGTCAGGGCGCAGTTTTAGTTGATGCTTTTTTAGCTGCTAACTTAATCGGAGGAACTCCTACTGCTCGTCCCGAAGATCTTGAAGTCAATCCTAGAAATCCTAGAGAAGTCTTTATCGCTTACACAGATGGTGCTGCATCGGGAGATGGATACCCCGATTCTCGAATCTTCGTCGTTTCCAAATATAGTGCTGACATCACTGCCGCACAGCCTTCAGGAGAACTTTTTAAAATTATTGAAGATAGCTCTGATAGCACGGGTATAACCTTCCGTTGGGAACGATTTGCCAAAGGTGGAGAAGCAGCAGCAGAACCCGGAGACGGCTTTGCTAACGTAGATAACTTGGCATTTGATAGCCAAGGTAATATCCTCGGCATTATTAAAAAATTATTACTACTTATTAAGGATAAATAAGAACCTTTGGTAGATACAAAGATTGCTTTCCTGATTATAAAAAATAATTTAAATCTAACATAAAGATTAAAATTAAAGGATTGTAAAAGAAAGATTAGACTATACTAAAAATTGCACTCTATGTGTTACTCCTCTTACAGTCCATCATGGTTTTTGCAAAACGGTGTAATCATGACAGTTTACACTGCTTTGTGGAGCAGTCGTAATTGGGAAGATACGGTCAAAGATTTAGAGCCGTTTTACAAAGAAACTGTTTTTACAGGCGCACGGGGAGTACCAATTTTTGGTTTGGTTGCCATTCCTGAAAATGCTCGCGGTACGATTGTTGGTACTTATGGCATTACAGGAGATTTGGACAATCAATGGTTTCTGAGAATTTTGGGGCGCAAAGCTTACGCCCAAGGCTATGCTGTGGTGTTATTTGATTGGCGTGCTCACGGCAAAACAGCCGAGCTGTCGCCAACGCTAACAAGTGACGGATTGTACGAGGGGGAAGATTTTACTCGCATTAGCGCTACTGCCAAAGAGATGGGCTGTCCCGGAAAATTTTGGTTTACAGGTTACTCTCTAGGGGGGCAGTTGGCAATTTGGGGTCTGAAAGCTGCGGTGGAACTCTCTAGGGACAATCCAGATTTGGGGCTAGATGAGAGCGATATCGGTGGCGCGGCAGTCATCTGTCCGAGTTTGGACTCTCGGCGATCGCTGGCTTTTTTAGTCAAGAGTACTCTGGGGAGATATCTTGAGCAGGCGATCGCACGGCAGCTGAATAAACTGGCATGGAAAATTCATGATGCTCATCCTGGAACTCTCGATCCTGAAGCGATTAAACGGGCTAACAGCATATGGGGCTTTGACGAGGAGCTAGTGATTGGGCGGCTTGGTTTTCCTACAGTCGAAGCTTATTATGATGCCAGCAGCGCTTTACCTATACTACCACATCTTACCAAACCCACACTAATTATTTACGCTCAAGACGATCCGTTCTTTGAACCAGCAATAATACGAGAATTGCAAGAGATTTGCCAGAAGAACCCAAAACTCGACTTGTTGCTGACCCGTCATGGCGGTCATGTCGGTTACATCAGTAGTAAAAAGTGCCAGCGCCAAGCACAAGATCCAGATCCTTGGTGGGCATGGAACCGGGTTTTAGAATGGCTGGAAAAGGAGCGATAAGAAATGACCCCACTCTTATCAAAACTCTGCGCTTCAGCGATCGACCAAATTCATCATCTAAAACCATTGTTGTAGAGACGTGCCATGGCTAATCTCCACATTCTTTGTTGGAGATGTCTATTCTGTATCAAAATAAGCAAAATTATATAACAAACCGCGAAGGACGCAAAGGACACAAAGAATGGACTGAAGAAATTTGGCGCAACCTTATAAAGGAATGGTATTATATCATCTTCGGTTAAATAATTGTAATAAAAATACCCCTACCTAACCCTCCCCTTGCTAAGGAGAGGGTGCCGTTAGGCGGGTGGGGTAGAGTTTGTGTATTATGAGGAATCAGTTGAACATGATATTACTTTTAGATTATTCACAAATAGCCAAACGAGCTAAGAAGGTAGAGTTAAAATTCCTATAATAATTCTTAATAAACTGTCTATTTCTTCAGGAATTCTATACAGTTTAGTATCTGCCACAATTTTATTTTCTTTAGCAGATAGAAAACCAAATCTCCAATCCTCACCTGTCGTTACCGCTCCATATATAATAGAAACTTCAGACTTTATCCACTTTTTAAGAGCTACTAATTCTACAGCTAGTTGAGTAAAACCTCTATCTAAATCTGATTGTTTGGCTTCTACAACTAGAAAAGCATTATTCCCAGTTATATAGTAATCTAAAGTACCTTTTAGATAGGAATCGATGTAAATTGGATACTCAATATCAGAATAAGCTTTAGCTTCTGCACAAGCTTCTACTAAAATTGGGGATATTATTATTTCTCTCTTAGCGGTTTCAGTAACGGAATTCACTATTTTCAGATTTCTTTGTATGTAATTTTTTAAAAAATTAACGGCTTCTAAATCTTTATCGTAATTGGGTAATATTAAACTTGTTTTTTCAAATAAAAAACCAAAATCAGCTAGAATATCTTTAGTTCTAAAAGGAAGTTCAAAGTACTTACTAAAAGTATAACTCTCTTCAATTTTAAGAACCCGAGGCTCTTTGACGATACTCATACTTTTATTCCAATAAAAATGTCCTGTAAAAGGAAAAAAGCAAAATTTCCCTAATTATATAGCAGTCCTAGCTCTTGCGCCCGTGCTAGTTCCTCCTCAAGCTCAGAATAAACTCCGGGTACGCTTAACAACTGTTTAAAAGATTAGAATTTTGAACGAAGTTTGTAAGTAGGGCTGTGCCACACAATATGAAACGTATGGCATACACCCACCTACACCTCATGTAATATCACTGATATTTCGGGAATAGCTGTTTAGTTATACAGCAGATTGCACCTAAATGAGGTACAGATTGTTGTAAGGGCGTATGTCCTGCGGACAGGCTGCGCCAACGCGGAACGTGCCGACGCTCGTAGGCATACGGCTGTTCGCCCCTACCGATGTACTTCATTTACCTGAAATATGCTGTAAATTCCTAATCCCAAAGACGAGCACCCAATAGATCCCAAGTTTTAGGACCAACTACACCATCTACACGCAAGCCATTATCTGATTGGAAATTTCTTACCGCTAAATCTGTTTGCTCCAAGAAGTTTCCGGTATTGAGGTCTCTGGCAAGGTAGCCTAGAGAAATCAGGATATTCTGTAGCAGTCGTACCGCTGAACCAGTATCGCCGCGTCTTACAGTTGGCAATTCTCTAACAGCAGATGCTTGAACTTCAGGTTGCATAGTAGTTTTCCTTTTAATGATTTACTACTCTATTCATCATCTTCATCCGCCGTCATTACGGTTTTTGCATGGTACCCACAAGGGTAATATTTAAGGATGAAGGATGAAGGGTGAAGGATGAAAAATAGGTTGGCTCATATCTTGCACCACGCTCTCCCAATCAAAAATCATAGGCTAAAAAGCTGATTTTTTCGTAGGGTGGGCACTGCCCACCGTTGCCTGATTGAGAACCTGCAAGATGTCAGGTGAAATTCATGTCCGTTTATGGGATGAATTCATCATCTGCGGCGGCGTTTGTCATAGCGCGTCGTGGTCGAAGATTCTCTGAAAGATTACCAAATAAACATCATTTACTTCCTTGCAAGTTCGCCTACGCCAAGGATACTAAGGTGAAGCACGTTTGGTCGCATTGGAGTAAAATATCCCGTTGTGTCAAAGGCACTCCGAGACACCAATATTTTACTGCCCGTCCTAACAGGACGCACTCATGTTACGCTCTTTTGTCAACTTACTTGCTCTGCTAGTGAGCCTCGACTGGCCAGCAATCCAGTACAACTGGAGCTTTTCGAGGTTGGTGAGATTCTACCGGGAAATGATACGGTATCCGTTGCCGTGTCTAGATCTAGAGCAAAGCCAAGTAAACGTAGAATATCTACATATACCCAGCTTTGCATAGACTTTAATTAACGGCAACTCTAACCATACAGTCTCACTTATTTGCTATTTTTAATTAAATGGCAGGAGGTTAGGGTATGCGAAGCATCAAGATACGTTCTCATGTGGGTGCAGACGGAATGTTACATCTTAATATTCCGTTAGGTCTAACCGATCGGGATGTAGAAATCATGGTAATCTATCAGCCTTTGGAGACGGAAAGTAAAACCAAAACACCTCAAGAATTAGGGTGGGCACCTGGTTTCTTTGAGAACACATTTGGTGCTTGGGAGGGAGAACCATTGGTTCGAGAACCCCAAGGAGAACCGCAAGAAAGGAACTGGGATGATTTATTTGCTTGATACTAACACTTGTATTGGATACATTAACCGTCGTAGTTTACCAATATTTCGTCGCTTAAGTGCATTGGCAACAGAGGACATAGCTCTGTGCGATGTGGTAAAGTTTGAACTTTATTACGGTGCTTATCGCAGTTCACGCCGAGAGACAAATTTACAGGTACTGCGAGAATTTTTTAGTCAATTTGTTAGCTTACCTTTCGATGGTGTTGCAACAGAAATCTGTGGTCGTATTCGCACTCAACTAGCTGTCTTAGGGACTCCCATCGGTGGTTACGATTTACAAATTGCGGCTATTGCTCTGGCAAATAATCTCATTTTAGTGACTCATAATGTAAATGAGTTTAGCCGTGTAGAGGGGTTACAGATAGAGGATTGGGAGGAGTACGGATAATCAGTCACTCTCTAGCTGTGACACAGGAATCAGTTTAAGTTCCCTTAACCTAGTAGTTTGTCTTTCAGTGTTTTATAAATTTTAATGCGTTTGCCCTAGGCGTCCCCGCCCGTCTCGTACAACTGGTTTTCTAGTCAGGAGTATGCAAGAAGTTAATATTACATTTTACACAGATTCTTCTCGCAGTGTCTCTTAGTAATGATGATATGATTTCTGAATATAAAGCACAGCAAAGCTGTGAACGGGTGCAAGGACCTTTACCTCAGTCTACACTACTTAAGCATCTGAATGAAGCTACCACTCATTTCAACACACCTCATAAAGAACTACAGCCACTAAGTTAATGCAAACAACAGCTGAGTACTATTGCGCCTATTGCGGGGAACCCAACACAACTTTTGTAGACTTAAGTGTTGGTGGGCAGCAATCTTATGTCGAAGATTGTCAAGTATGCTGTCATCCCAATATTCTTTACATACGAATTGATGAAGATACGCTTGATGTAGAGATAGATACCGACTACGAAGAGTAGTTTGTTAGTTGTTAGTGGTTAGTAGATAGCAGTTAGTAGGAAAAATTAGTTTTATAAAAGTTAAAACAACTAATAACTAACTCTCCAACCATTAGCTGACCTAATAAAAATTTAAAAGCTTGACTCACACTATCAACCCTCCACTAACTACTAACTAATAACTACCGACAACCAAGACTGTTGAAATGCTGCACTTTAAATATTCTTCAGTAATTAATGCACCAGTAGAAGTCGTTTGGAAATTTCACCAAAGACCGGATGTTCTACAATTGCTTACCCCACCTTGGCAACCAGTTCAAGTCCTGCGTCGTGAAGGGGGGCTTGGCAGGGGTGCTATTACTGAATTTCGCCTTTCCCTGGGACCATTACCCTTACGTTGGTTAGCGCAACACACAGAATACGAAGAATATCGCCGATTTACCGATACACAAATTTCTGGGCTTTTTGATTCTTGGGTTCACCAACATATCTTTGAACCAGAAAATGGCAAAACTCGACTGACAGATGAAATTTCTTTCTCCATGCCTGGTGGACAACCCGTCGAACTTTTGAGTGGTTGGCTTATACAAGCACAGCTTGATGCAATGTTTCGTTACCGCCATCACGTTATTAAACGAGAGTGCGAGTCAAGCTAGTACACAAAGGATAAAGTATGAAGGCATTTGGATGAAAGTAACAGGCTTTTACTGGAAGCTTTATAAAGATTTACAATGGTAGCCTTAATTCTGCCGATGTGTGCTAAGTAAATTTTCTTAACAAGAAAATCATGTTTAAATAACTTTTCGTAAAGAAAATATGAAAGCTCAGGGCATTTTGGTGTTCTGGGCTTTTTTCATTGAATAATAATTGAAGTCATTCAGACGTTAAAACACTTAGGTCAATCACCATCTTCACAAACTTGTTGCGGGCTTTACTGTTTAAATCCTGAGAAATATGAAGTTGCTGGAAAGTAAATTGAAATACTTACTTACATTTAAGCTAGCTTTGATTGGTATTACTTCGTCACTATTACTGACACTTGATGCCAAGGCACAAGAGAAGATGACAGGGCAAGCAGAACCAAAAAATCTCCCAATCAATAGCTCATCACTTGCCCAAGGACAAGTTTGTCCATCTCCTAAATTACGACCAAGACGCCAATTTGAGACAGCCAAATACTCTGTCTACATCTGTAGAGGAGAGAAAACAGGTTCTCTTGGCTACTACGTTCGTATTTCCAAAAATGATGGTGGTCGCACGACCTTACCTGTCAGTCAAACAATTGGTGAAACCTATATTGCTGTCAAAGAAGAGTTAGCACACGTTGTCACACCTTATGAACTTTTGGTGAGCAAACAAGGTCGTATCATCCTCAAAGAAAGAGTCAAAAGTGCGGTAAAAGGCGATGGTCAACTTTTAACCATAAGTTGTCCCAAGGATGAAAATACTCTCGTGGAAGCAGAAACAAAAGGTTTCATTATCTACATCTGTGGTCAAGAAGTACCTCGGAGTTATGTCAGCGTTGCTAAAAATGGCAATGACGCAGTAACTCTTCCACTCTTAAGCTACAAGCCTCAATCTGAAACAAAAGACAGCCAATTCCTTGCTGTTAACGGAAATGTCCGTTACATCCTCACACGTAACGTATTAAGAGTGATTCACGATGGTAGAACTATTGTCAAAGAAAAAGTCGTTGGTTGGAATTCGTAGGTTGGGTTGAGGAACGAAACCCAACATTTCACCCATCGCAACATTTAACCACCCTTGGTTGGGTTGAGGAACGAAACCTAAGTAGTACAAATCGGCAGAAATAAGGCTTTCATCCTTTAGCCTTAATACTTCATCCTTTGTCTACTAGTTATCCTTATTTTTCAAAGCTTGACGTGAAGCCCATTGCACCAAACCAGGGAACAATCGATTGAATCCTTGGGATAAATTTGCCGAACCAACCAATACCTCAGACTTCTGATTTTTAACAGCATCCCAGATGGTATTTGCCACATCTTCGGGTTTCTCTACCCCAGGATATTTCAGAATATTCTCAAGTTGTTCTCGGCGACCTTGAGCATCCTGCTCATCCTTCCCACGAAAAACAGCAAGTTCCATGAAGCTACTTTTAATTAAATTTGGATAAATGCCGCAAACGTGAATGCCTTTGGGTTTTAATTCTGCGTGTAATGCTTCCGTCAAGCCTGTCACAGCAAATTTACTAGTAGAGTATGGTACTAAATATGGGGTCGGTACTTTACCACCGATGGAACTTAAATTTACAATAGTCCCTTTTCTTCTTTGAAGAAAATGAGGCAAAATTGCATTGATTGTGTGGATGTATCCCCATAAATTAAGATCTATGATTTCGTGCCAATCACTTAGCGAAAAATCTTCCACCGGACCTTCTGCGAACCTACCTGCATCGTTTATCAATACATCAATATAACCATAATGCTCCAACGCTTTTTCTACCAGACTGTTGACTTGGGACGGGTCTGTAACATCACAAGGAACTATCAGTGGTGCGGAACGACCAAGGCTTTGGATTTCCTGCGCTACGCTTTCCAAACCTTCAATATGACGCGCAGTCAGGGCAAGGTCATATCCTTTGCGAGCAAATAAAAGTGCTGTTGCTTTTCCTATACCTCGGGAAGCACCTGTAATGATTACTGTAGGAGCCATATTGTCTGCTAATAAACGTTATTTACTGTCTATTAGTTTGAGCAACAAAATTTAAGAAACCTTCCGACTTCCGTTAGATTTTACCCGCTTTTCTCCTCTTCCCCTCGTCTGCAGACACTTTTTAACGGGGAAATCCCGGATAGAACTATCCTCCTCTTATCTTCTTCTCTCCCTATTTCCCCGACAGTCCCTCAAGATGAGACAATGGGTACGAGAAATTATACTTGCCTATTTTGGCTTCCAGCCCAAAGGAATAGTGGAAATGTGGAAACGAATTGCATTCATTTTGCTATTGGTGTTTAGCTTCAGTCTAAGCCATTCTGGTGTAGCTGCAGCTGCCGGATTAAAAAGCTACGTAGACACTACTGACGGATATCAGTTCTCATATCCTAATGGCTGGGTGCAAGTTAAAGTTGCCAATGGTCCCGATGTCGTATTCCATGACATCATTGAACCAACAGAGAACGTCTCTGTGGTTGTCAGCCCAGTTCCAGACGGTAAAACTTTAAAGGAATTAGGAACACCAGGAGAAGTAGGATACAAGCTAGGAAAAAATGCCCTTGCTCCTGAAGGATCGGGTCGCCAAGCCGAACTGGTCAACGCTCAAGAACGGGAATATGACGGAAAAACTTACTATATGTTGGAGTATCTGATCGAACTCCCTAATAATCAACAACGGCACAATCTTGCTAGTGTTGCTGTTAGCCGTGGCAAACTTTTGACTTTCAATGCTTCGGTTCCTGAAAGACGTTGGCGTAAAGTCAAACGATTAATAATAGATTCTGTGAATTCTTTCTTAGTGTATTAGTTATTGGTTAGTAGTTAATGGTTATTGGTAAAAATAACTATTAACTATTAGCTACTAACTACTAACTACTAACAAATATCTACTATCTATTCCTTTCATCTATGGGCACCCCATCTTTTGTATTAGCCTCTGCTTCTCCTGCGCGACGCCGTCTTTTACAGACTGTTGGCATTGAACCCGTAGTTTGCCCCAGTGATTTTGATGAGTCTCAAGTTCAATTGAGTGACCCCGCACAACTCGTGCAAACTTTAGCCCAAAGCAAGGCAGAAACTGTGGTTCCTCAATTTGAATCTGCTTTGATAATGGGTTGTGATTCAGTTCTATCTGTGGGAGGCGAAATTCATGGCAAACCTGCAGATGCAGAAGAAGCACGGCAACGTTGGCAAAAGATGCAAGGCAGTTTTGGCGACCTTTACACCGGTCACGCTTTAATCGATCTTTCTCAAAAGCGTACTTTGGTCAGGTGTCAAGTCACACGCGTCTACTTTGCTGCACTAGAACCCAGCACCATTGATGCCTATGTTGCAACGGGCGAACCTCTTAAGTGTGCTGGTGCTTTTGCACTCGAAGGTCGTGGAGGCTTATTTGTGGAAAAAATCGAAGGTTGTCACAGCAACGTGATCGGACTGAGTTTACCCCTGCTACGGCACATGATAGAGGAACTGGGATATAAGGTTACAGATTTTTGGAAAAATGGTTAGTAGTTAGTAGATAGTGGTTAGTAGTTAGTAGTTAGTAGAACAACCAATAACCACTGACTAATAACCAATAACTACTAACTGTTTACTTACTGTAATAAAAAGCAATTTCTTTTTCGGGGAGAGGGGGAGATGGGGAGAGGGTTTTCCGGTTTTTGCGATTATTGTTTAATAATAACTAATTAACCGGACTTAATATTAGATATTTGCATTTCTGATTGTCAGACAAGATAGCACTTGTGTTTCAGGAATTTCAGATGTTTTTGTACGCAAGTATGGCACCAATCCACGTTCTAGATGTTGAAGTCATATTCGTCCTTTGTCACTTGTTTTGATCTCAGGACTGAAGATGCAGGACTCTCAACATAGTTCTGCTTGCCTACTTATGAGTCTCGATCCATGTCAAAAATCACTCGTAATTCAGCATCTGGCATCAGCCGACGTAAGACTGCCAAATGACCATCTGCATCACTGCGGCTGCGGAACCGACCTACAATTGTTTGCTGTGTAGGTGACAGCAAACGAATAACGACCCAAGGTGCAAGTGCTGTGCGATAAGCTTTAGTTTGTCGGTTCACTTATGTTAACTCCCTTTGATTGTGTTCATTAAGACAGTAATTGATACTACTCAACAAAATCTTACTAAGCCTGTCAGTGTTGTTAGCCAATCAATTTCTTGGGTGCATAGAAACGCGAAAATACTTTCCATGCATTAACCTAAGGAGCTTGCATGCACCACAGGCACACAAGAAGTGTTAACGCATCTATCAAGTACACTACGCTAACGCTCTTGCTTTGCACTTCGCGTCTCTACATCCTTATGAAAGCGATAAGCTAACTGTGCAGAGATTCTGGCTTATTATGATTGAAATGACCGCTTGAGTTGCAGAACTTTAGTTCTCGGTGAGATGCAATTCAGTGAATAAAAACTGACTAAAAAGCAGATATTGACTACAGGACTACCTTTGATTGTTTTACTCACACTATCAGTGTCAGTTGTTAAGCCCTGTTTGAAACACTATAGTGGAATTGCTAAAGTGTTAATAAAATGAGATTGAACCAAATATTAGAACTACCCTGAAAAATTTTGAAGTCAAAGCATACATTGGCTCAATAAGAGTTATGTTAAATATTGCCTCCAAGTCTTCAGATAGCCTTATAAAGTCCGTGACTCTTGTTCAAATTCAAAATCCAAAATGCAAAAATTTGTATCTAAATCGGTCATCTTGAATTTTGACATTGTCTAAAGGTAGTGATGAGTCACTACTAATTTGAGGGAAGGTTACACAACCAAAAAGCTAAGTAAAAGTTGGTAAGATGCAAACATGAATTAGGTACAGAAAGGTGCAAACATAATCGCTCCAGTTAAGTTGACAATATCATTGTAGACCTATATTTGTGCGACAGCCAGAGGGGTCTCAACCCACATTTGCAAAATATCTACAGATGACGCCAAAGAACCCAAAATATATAGAGATTGAGTATATCTGGCTGTAAAAGCCCGTGTCACAATCTCCCATGCAGATATTACTGTCTGGATTTTAGTACTGGAGTGTTTTTTTGCTGATTCCAGCATTTTGCAGTAGAGACGGCCACTGCCGCGTTCATCACTCATATTCATACGATGCTACCCAATGATCTAAATTTCTCACTTACATTTACATTCGTTAGAAACGAGAACAGGAAAAAAGGAACATTTGTAACAAAAAGTTGTCATTGTTGCTAGTTAATTCCCACCAAGTTACACGTAGGGAAAGAAATACCCCAGGTTCATCACCTGGGGCACGAACAACACAAAGGCATGACGGTTGGCACTGGAGCAGTATTAAACCCGGTCACAAACCGAAAAGAGGAGTTTTAGCCTTGTGTTATGTGTTTGTTGGTGCAAGAACGTATTAACACTCACAATACCCCTCGAAAAATTTGACTGGTTGCCAAAATGCCAAATTAAAACTTACAGAATCAAAGAAAAAAATTAAGAGTTTTAGATAGAAAAAGGGGAGATACCCCACACCCCTGCATTCAGCAAAAGGCTTATAAATTAAGAGATAGAAGCAAGAGTTTTAGATAGGGTATGAGGGGATAAACCCCACACTCTCATATTTAAAACTGACTTAATTAATAATAAAAAAAGGCAAGAGTTTTAGATAGGTATGGGGGGATAAACCCCACACTCTCATATTTAAAACCCGCTTATTTCAAATCGAGCAAACCATTTTCCTTTAATTTAGGATTAAAACGAATTTGTGTTTGCAACCCACGTGCCTCTAGAAGGGCTGAAATTTCAGCCTCTACTCGCCGTGCCACGTTTTTGATGATTTTGGTTTTCTCCAACTCATCCTTCATTGGATTTTCATAATTGATTTTTTCTTCAGGTGTCATGACTGCTTTCACGTCTATTGGCTGCGTCCATTTTTCTTTACTATCTGTATTTCCTGAGGGGATACTGCCATTTTCAGAAATCCAAGCTTTCTCAATATTTTCCAGGATTGTCCGGCTTGGACGTTCAATTGTTTGTACTTTCACCCAATGGCACTTATCTGGCTGACGTACTAAATGCTGTCTTAAGCTGAGATACACATCGCGGGAGTATCCAACAAATTGCAGTACTTTTTCTCGGTCATAAATTGCATAAACTCCAATTTTTCCTTGCAAGTCTTCAGGTAATTGACCGCGAGCGTCAATGTAGGGAAGATATTCCAAGTTCTTTAGAGAAGGAATATTAGTTTCATCTGTCATAAGCCAATTGCAAAAAATGAAAAGATAATAGCATTGATTGCTAACGCTATTATCTGATACCCCGCCAACCTCTTAAGGCTGATTTATTAACTGGCAAACCTAGTAGGTACTACGGCTCAAGCAGAAGTGCTGAGTTTCCCGCAATACGGAAGGGCGGTGAGACCGGGGAACACAGGGGGTGTGTCGTTTCATGGCAATTTCGCTACCATGTGAAGTATATGTTTGCAAACATAGATCGAGCATATATACTGTTATTTTCTGTAAAGTAGCTCATGAACTTTTGTAGCGATAATGTTGTCGGGGTATCCCCAGAAATTATGGCAGCGCTAATGGCAAGCAATCATGGTATGGCTATGCCTTACGGTAACGATGATTGCAGCCAGCACTTGAATGTTCTGTTGTCCGAATTGTTTGAGACAGAGGTGTTAGTATTTCCTGTAGCTACTGGTACTGCTGCCAATGCACTTGCTCTGTCAATGATGACACCAAACTACGGAGCAATTTACTGTCACTACCAATCCCATATCAACTGTGATGAATGTGGGGCTCCTGAATTTTTTACGGGCGGAGCAAAACTGGTAACACTACCAGGAGAGCATGGCAAGATAAAGGCAATTGATTTAGCCATCGTACTTGCTCGTGCTGGTGTTGGTGTTGTGCATCACGTCCAACCTGCTGCTGTCAGTTTGTCACAAGCAACTGAAGCTGGCACAGTATACAGCATTGATGAAGTTTCTCAAATCGCGGAGGTTGCTCGCTCTCATGGGCTAACACTGCACATGGATGGTGCGCGGTTTGCTAATGCTGTCGTCAACTTGGGATGTAGTCCGGCTGACATAACTTGGCGTGCTGGAGTAGACGTGTTATCTTTTGGTGCTACTAAGAATGGGGCAATGGCAGCAGAAGCGGTTGTATTTTTTAATCACGATCTAGCCCATACATTCCGCTATCGTCTCAAGCGCAGCGGACATTTATTTTCTAAAATGCAGTTTTTGTCTGTACAGTTAGAAGCTTACGTTAAAAATGATTTGTGGTTGAAGAACGCTGCTCATGCCAATCAAATGGCAAGAAATTTAGCTCAAAAGTTAACAACGCTACCCGGAATTACCCTGTGCCATCCCGTAGAAGCAAACGAGATATTTGTTCAAATGCCGGAGCAAATCATTGTAGGTCTTTTGAATGAAGGCTTTAAGTTCTATCGATGGGATGGGGAAGATTCTACAATAGTACGCTTGGTCACTGCTTTTAATACCACGGAAGAAGCGATCGCAGCGTTTTTTAATGCTGCTCAGGCACGCTGTTTTGAGCATTTGCCATTGACCTACTAGGTGCAGACGTTACCGCAAAATTCTCAAAGTTAAATTGATACTGATTCAGGGTTTTGCGTATATTTTTACACTATATTGCTTTGTTACTTTCATGATTGCCATTATTATAACCTTTTGCGAGAATTTATATATGTTCCCCTCCTTAACCAGAAAGCTGCACACCGCTAACTGAAAAAGTCTAAGAAGCTAGCTTCATCAAGCTAGCTTGGCAAAAAACAAAAAACAGCTTGAACACTTCAGTCTGAATGCGCTCTACCTTTAACTATTGGGCTAAATAGGTTGGCTGTTCCCAAATCAAAATATTAGTACTGCAGTACTAATAAAGCAAAATAGCAGTACATCTATATAATACGTGTTGCCCCCGAATTTGTTAGGATGATTAGTACATCAACACTAGTTGCTGTTATACTATTATATAGATGTAAAAAGTTAGCAGTGATTTCTTAGGGATTAGCAAGAAGTATTTTGCTTAAGCCCCACTGAGTTTGCCATAATATTCATGACTTACTAAATTTCGCCTCCCGCTGAAAAATTTTCCAAAATTTTTTCAGTAAAGTCTTAATATTGGCAATAGGGATGCTATATTAGTAAGTCTAGTAGTGTGTGTACATATTTAGATAGTCGAATACGTCTCCAGGATAAGCTTCCCGTCCGGGTGGACGACGCAGCAACAGGGACATTTGACGATAAGCTGCTGCTTGCTTGGAGAGGTCATCGTAGATTACCAGAGTTGCTTTGCCTTTGTACATGAAGTACTCAGCAATGGAAGCACCGGTGTAAGGAGCCAAGAACTGTAGGGTGGCGGGGTCTGATGCGTTAGCGGCGACAACCACTGTGTAGTCCAGTGCGCCTCTATCCTGCAATGTTTGAACCACGTTAGCTACAGTGGATGCCTTTTGACCAACAGCAACGTAGACGCAAATAACGTCCTCTTCCTTTTGGTTGAGGATTGTGTCAATAGCGATCGCAGTTTTTCCGGTTTGACGGTCACCAATGATCAGCTCCCGCTGACCGCGACCGACGGGAATCATTGCGTCGATAGCTGTAATCCCGGTTTGCATCGGTTCGCACACGGATTTACGAGCTACGATACCGGGTGCAGGAGATTCAATCAAACGGTTTTCTGTTGCCTTGAGGTCTCCCTTACCATCAATTGGACGACCTAAAGCATCTACAACTCGTCCAACCAAGGCTTCTCCCACTGGCACCTGAGCAATTTTGCCAGTAGCAGTTACGGAGCTACCTTCTTGAATAGTACGACCTTCACCCATCAACACTGCGCCCACGTTATCTTCTTCTAAGTTTTGGGCGATGCCAACGGTACCATCTTCAAACTCAAGGAGTTCGCCAGCCATGACCTTATCCAGACCATAGATGCGAGCGATACCGTCACCTACTTGTAAAACGGTACCAACATTCTGCACCTTGACTTGTTGGTCGTATTGTTCTATTTGTTGCTGAATAATGCTGCTGATTTCGTCTGGTCTAATGCTAATTGCCATTTGTCTATCTTCTTTCTTTCGAGACGGAAGGGAGTGTGTAATTATGAATGCTGAGAATTACTTTCATAATCCATCATTCATAATTTTTTTAGGCGCTAGTTAAGCGCAAGGACAGGCGGCGCAGCTGACCCCGGATACTGGCGTCAATGACTTGAGATCCTACTCTTATGATGACACCTCCAATGAGCTCGCGGTCAATTTTTGTATCTAATTCCACCTCGCGAGCACCAGTCATTGCTATCACCTTTTCTCTAATTGCTTGCTGCTGTGCATCAGAAAGAGGAATAGCAGAAATGACTTCCGCCAGAACAGTTTGTTTGAGTTGCCGCAACAGCGCCAAATATTGCTGACAAATTTCTCTCAGCAACAAAATGCGCCGTCTATCTACCAGCAGCAACAAAAAATTGCGGAGGTAAGCATCAGCGTTATCACCTAGGATTCGGTTAATCACCGACTTTTTGTCTTCTGCTGCAACGAACGGGTTGGCAAGAAAGTTCTGCAATTGCTCGCTTTGTGAAAGCAAACTCAGTAAAGAACGCACATCTTCGCCAATCCGGTCTGTCAAATCTCTTGATTGTGCTACTGACATCAATGCGGCTGCATAGGGCTGCACTATTTCGGCTGTTGCTACATTATTTTTCATTAGCTTCCTCCTAAGAGCGCTATGCTGCGATCGATTAGTGTATGCTGAGCATCATCGGCAATTCCAGCCTGCAGCTGCGACTCTACTCTCTGCAATGCCATAGCAACTACCCGTTGCCGCAGTTCAGCAATAGCTTTCTCTCTTTCTGTATTTAAATCCGCTACTGCCGTTTCCCGCATCCGCTCAACATCAGTAGCGGCTTGAGCCAGGATTGCTTCTCTTGCTTTTTGAGCGTTCCCTTCCGCTGCTTGTCTGATTTTTTCTGCTTCTGCTTGAGCTTGAGCCAGCTTTTGTTGCTGTTCTGCAAGCGCTTCTGCTGCATCTTTGGCGCGTTTCTCTGCTGTTTTAATTGCAGTTTCAATACGTTCGCGGCGTTGTTGGAGCGTACTGCCTAAAACTTTCCGCCCAAAGACAAACAGTACAGTAATAATAATCGCAAGGTTAATCAGGTTGGTTTCTAATATATTGGTATTTATACCAATACCACCTTCACTTGCGGTTTCTGCTAACTCTCCTCCGACGGCGGTAGCTTCCGCCATCAACAGTAAAAAAGTCCCCATCTTCTCTCATCCACTACTGCGCTGCCAAAGCTGAATTTTTTGTCATTGGTCATGAGTCATTAGCTATTGGTTGCTCACCACTAACTACTAACTACTAACCACTAACCACATTTACCGACTTACTAAATCTGCTCCTAAGAGCTTTTCTAGTAATTGGCGACTGAGGGCGTCCACCTCTTGCTCTAAGGATGCAAGAGCCTGCTGTTTTTGCTGCTCAATTTCACGCGCTGCCTGTTCTCGTTGTGCTTGAGCTTCTCTTTGCGCGTCTGCTATCTTTTCTGCAGCCGTTTTCTGTGCTTGTGCTTGAGCTTCAGCAATCATTGCTTGTGATTGCCGTCTTGCTCCAGCTAATTCCTGCTCGTACTGAGAAGCCAATTTCTCTGCTTTCGTTAAGCGTTCTTGAGCTTCCAATTGATTATTGCGGACGTAATCATTCCGCTCATCAATTGCCTTACCCAAGGGCTTGTAGAAAATCGCGTTTAATACGACCGCTAAAAGTAGAAACTGAAGCGCCATAAAAGGTAGAGTGGCATCTAAATCAAATAGCCCCCCTTCCTTAGTAGCTTCTTGTGCAGCTTCTACAGCAAATAGAGTTATCCACTGCATCATGATTGCTTACTCCTCTTTAAATATTTAGGGGGTAGGGGTTAGGAGCTAGGGGTCAGAAGACATGGAAAATATTCGCTAACTCCTGACCCCTGACCCCTGACCCTTGACCCCTTAATTATGCGAAGGGGTTAGCAAACAGCAGTACTAGAGCAACCACCAGACCGTAGATGGTTAACGCTTCCATGAATGCCAAACTTAACAGCAATGTACCGCGAATTTTACCTTCTGCTTCTGGCTGACGGGCAATACCTTCTACAGCCTGACCTGCTGCATTACCTTGACCAATACCAGGTCCAATAGCAGCCAAACCAACAGCTAAAGCAGCAGCTAAAACGGAAGCAGCAGAAATTAATGGGTCCATGATCTTCTTTCCTTCTTTACTGAATGGATATTGGGTTTTAGGTTTTGATTTTGCGGTTGTTAGCGGTTAGTCTCTAGTGGTTAGTTGTTAGTTGTTCTCAGTCCTACTAACTACTAACTACTCACTACTAACTACTAATGACCGTGCTCTTCACCACCATGATGGTCTTCTATCGCTTCACCGATATAAGCAGCCGCCAAAGTAGCAAAAATTAGTGCCTGGATAGCACTGGTAAACAGTCCCAGAGCCATTACTGGCAGAGGCACAAACAAAGGTACCAGCAGTACGAGTACCCCTACAACCAGTTCATCAGCCAAAATGTTACCGAATAAACGGAAGCTCAGGGAAAGAGGCTTGGTAAAATCTTCAATAATTTTGAAAGGCAACATAAATGCCACTGGCTGGACATAGTTGCCAAAATACCCTAAGCCCTTCTTACTGAAACCAGCGTAAAAATACGCTAGCGATGTCAACAACGCTAAGGCAACAGTTGTGTTGATGTCACTGGTAGGCGCTGCTAGTTCACCTTCTGGCAGATGAATCAGCCTTAAAGGAACAAGTGCCCCTGCCCAATTTGACACGAAAATGAACAAAAACAAAGTGCCAACAAATGGCACCCAGGGGCGATATTCTTTCTCGCCAATCTGGTTTTTTGCCAAATCCCGAATAAATTCTAGGGCATACTCCATGAAGTTCTGTAGCCCGCTCGGAATTCGCTTGATGTTACTGCTAGCAGCAACTGAGGCTATTACTAGTATACCCATCACCAACCAGGAGGTGAGAAATACCTGCCCGTGCAGTTTTAAATTGCCTATTTGCCAGTACAGATGTTTTCCCACTTCCAATTCTGCAAGGGGAACAGAATTGAAGATGTTCAGAAAATTCAGCATTTTCTTGACCTATCTATCATCTCTCCAATCTTAACTGGAGAAGAGGAGCTTTCTTTGCGCTGTGGATTGTCGAGAAACTTTCCGGCGTGGATTTTCCGGATAGCTTTCGTCCTCACGCAAAGTGCGCGTGAACTTTTTATTGTTGCCGGAGCTTTGGTAAGTCAGAGACAAATGCCACCCTAACTACGTAAATGATGAGCGTTGCTTTATAGGTGAGAAATCCCAACAATATGGGCAATATTTGTAATTGATTCCACCGCGATGCTAGTAAAATCAACCCCACTAATAACGCTAACCGAGTTTTGCTCAGCTGCTTTTTCTCTGTCCCCAAACGCTCAACATCTTTTGCCAACATTCTCAAGTAAACCACACCTGTGCATGCCCCAAGCAAATAATTTAGGGCAATGTTTAAGGAGCAGAAAACCCAAACAGAGATAAAAATAACCCCTGTTAAGACCAGAGTGATGAGCAGCAACTCCTGGTAGAGTTGATAAAACTCTTGCATTGAAGAGTTTACTGGTTCTGGGTCTTCAAAACCAGGGCTTGCATCTTGTTGTGTTGTCGGTGTGGACTCAATTGACTCGTCTGACAAGCTCACGGGACTTGGAACCAGTACGGTTAATTTATCTTGACTGTTTATTCAGCCAGCTGAATCATATCACGTTCCGGTCTGTATACCAAAATTCGGTTCAGTAGCAATTGAGCTGCTTTGAGACTCACTCCTCGTTCTGCTGTCCAAATGCCTTCAAACCTTCGCGCCGTATCCATATCTAAGTTGGGGCTTACCTCGCGCATTTTCCTGTTTTTGGTTATGGAACCAACACTCTCCCGACAAACCAAACAAGTCGCGTAGTTTTGGGCAATTACCACCAAGTGCCACTCTTGACTTAAAGCATCTTCTGCTTCAAAGGCAATTTTTTCATAGTATTCCGAGCTATTGGTAAAATCCGTTTCTGGTGCTGATAGTACGTATATCTGATTGCTTCGCTGAGCTAGCCTCTGATACCGATGAGCTTCTTGGCGGTAAAATCTCTCTCGTTGAAAGCTGGCAATCACTAAAGGCTGCTCCAAAGTCGCAGCCAAAACCTGATCTTCCATCGCGTGGGAGAGCGCCGTTAGCGAAGCTTTGAAATATATCTGGGGCCGCAGGTAGGGTAGAGCCTGTAGCAATTCACTCAGCACGGAAGTCGAAATGCTCATCAATGTCTTACAGAAGCCACAATCACTGTTCGATCCACATCACAGCTGCATTGTACAAATTACAACGGACTCTTAAGTTAATGAGATGGTTGCAATATGTAAAGAATCGTAAAACTTTCCTTATCCTCGTCTTGAGGATTTCAGGAAAAGGGTTTGGGGCATGGGTCTTTCATACAGAGGCAGAACACCTGCCCCAGCCATCTTACGTTTTCGTTATTCATTGCCTGACGTTAGGAAGTTATAGATAATAGCTGACTTGCCTAATCTAATATAGTTCACCGAGATCTAATTTAGAAAGTGCTATTACCATAGGGAGCAATATGTATTTGACGTGAGGATTGTTAGTAGTTAATGGATGGTGGGTACTAACTACTAACAAAATCCACTATCCAATCTTTGCGCGATCGCACTCAATCCGTTTATTTATGCCAATATATTAAAAAAGCTTGATTTATTTCACACATTGTCTACTTGTAAGCCAAATTGAGAAAATTCTGAATTTATAAGTTGTATGAAGGAAACAAATTATTGCCAGGGTTGACTTTCTGCCCAAACAATTTTTCTTTATAAAATTTTTATTAATAATAATTATTATTAATTTTGCCAATTACTAAGCTATTTCAATGAGAAAGAACAGGTAATTTTTGTGCCATATCAGCCTAAATATATTTATGTAAATTCCATCCAAAAAAAGTACTTTTTCACCAATTAATAGCTTGATAATTGTATAACTCTTTACAATATTTTTTCCGATTTTTGAGTTGGTGAAAAACCTTGAAAACATTGCGTGAACTGCTTAAGAGTTGCTAAATGTACCTATGTCATGTAAGATGAAATTGTTATGAAATTTTAAAAAACTTCAACTATGCTATGAGCTGAAAGCAGCTGAGTTAGGCGATCGCTTATAGACAACAAAAGCCTTGATGGAGGGAATGAGCTTATCTAAATAAATTTTTTGACAGAAAAACAGAGAAAATCGTTCCCGAATACCTCGATCCAGAATGGATAAAGTTTACGACAGTTACACCATCATGGCTTGCAACAAAAGTAAACATAAGGCATTGCATATTTGCCCAAATTGGCTGAAACTAACCAGTTTCTATCATCAAATATTTTGGGTGAATATGCCGTCCTTTCTGCTCAGGTGAAACATGAAAATAGCCCAAATTTCTCCTTTATGGGAGCGTGTACCTCCCTTTCGATACGGTGGTACTGAACTCATTGTTCAGTTGGTTACAGATGAATTAGTCAGGCGCGGTCATAATGTTACCTTGTTTGCGTCAGGTGACTCGATAACGAAAGCAAATCTCTGTTCAGTTCACGAGAAAGCGCTACGGCTTGACCCCAAAATCAAAGAACCAGCCGTTTACGAACAAATGTTGCTGGCTGAGGTTTATCACAACGCACATCATTTCGATATCATTCACTCTCACGTTGGTTGCCCTGCCCTACCCTACTGCAGTTTTGTCAAAACGCCTACCGTACATACAATGCATGGTATCTTTACAGCGGATAACGAAAAAATGTATCGGCGTTTTTCATGGCAACCTTTCATCAGTATTAGTGAGGCACAGCGAGAACCACGTTTGGGTTTAAATTACATCCACACTGTCTACAACGGTATTGATACAACTGCATATTCATTCCACCCCGAACCCATAGAACCGAGATATCTAGCATTTGTGGGGCGGTTTTCTCCCGAAAAAGGTCCGGTGGAAGCGATTAAAATTGCCCGTGCTACTGGCTTACCACTAAAGATGGCTGGGAAAATTGATGTTGTCGATCGAGAATATTATCGCGAACAAGTGGAACCGCTCATTGATGGCGAACAGATTCAGTACCTTGGGGAGGTGTCCCACGAGGAAAAAGTTAAGCTTCTCGGTGAAGCAGCTGTAACTTTATTCCCTATCGCTTGGCGCGAACCTTTTGGTCTAGTGATGATTGAGTCGATGGTAACGGGTACGCCTGTGATTGGTATGAGATTGGGTTCAGTCCCAGAGGTGATAGCTCATGGAAAAACAGGTTTTGTTTGCCATTCGGTGGAAAAAATGATTGAAGTCATTCCAGACGCTATGAAGTTAGATCGCAAGACTTGTCGGGAATACGTTCTCAGTCGTTTCAGCGTTGAGTCTATGACTAACGAGTATGAAAGGGCTTACAACATGGTAATAGGTTGAGCAGGGAAGGGAGCTGCCAATTCCAAATCTGGTTGTGTTGGGTTTTGTTGCTCAACCCAACCTACGTCTTAGATAAGATAATATGTAGTTAACTCAGTTAAATTATTTCTAAAAATAATATGTGTATTGTTTTTCAGAAGTTTTTACAAAATTGTAGGTAGTAAATTAGAAATGTTCTCTTTGAGTTGTTTGTTATACGTCTGCTTATTGTAAGCTAGGTGGAGATGGAATGGAAAAATTTCCTCACAATGTAGCCACTATACCTTTTTATAAATTTTACAAAAAATAGCTCTTTATAAAGATTTGATGTTGTGAGTTTTATTCATGCCCTGTTACTTGTGGTATGTGATTATTATTTTTGCTCAGTGGCTCAAATCAATCTGCATCAGCGTCTTTTTTTCCTGTTGACGCTGACGCGATTTACGAAGAAAAATTAGTAGACCTGTATACACGGAATATTGGCTGATGACACCGGATACCCTAATGACACCGGAGAAAGTTGTTCTGGACGGAAAAACGTTTGTTCCTGCTGACCAAGTACCTATCCCAGAGTGGCCCTGTGTAATAAGTGAAAAACCGCAGCCGACGCTAACGGTTAAAGATGACGATTTATTTTTCATAACAGACACTTTGGGAAATATCTCTGGCTGTGGGCTGGGTGATGGCAATCCCAGCATGGGGCTGTTCTGTAGTGATACGCGTTTTCTCAGTCGTTTAGAGTTGCAAATTGAAGGGCATTCTCCCGTACTCTTAAGCAGTACAGCTGACAAAGGTTTTTCTCTTTCGGTTTTGTGTACAAACCCTAGAATAGACGAACGTCTAAGACCTGATACATTGGGTATTCGTCGGGAAATCGTGCTGAATGGAGCACTATTTGAAGAGTTAGAAGTTTCCAATTATAGCACAACTTCCGTCCGTTTTGAGCTAAGCATTAGCTTTGATGCAGATTTTGCTGATTTATTTGAAGTCCGTGGCTATAGCAGGAAACAAAGAGGTAAGCTTTTGCGCCTGATAGAACCAGCACACGAGGAAGGAACGCTCAATGAAAACCTTCCCCCACAAGCTCAAACCCCGACTCACAAAGAACAAACTCTTTCTCTCGCCTACCAAGGAGTTGATGGCTTGGTCATGGAATCTCGCATCCAATTTCAGTATCGCCAACCAGACTATTTCAAAGGATATACTGCTGTTTGGCAATTGGAATTGGCTAGCCATGAAACCCAAAAATTGGGCTATCGGGTGAATGTGCTGACTAACAACCAGTCTAGTTCTACCGTCAGCGCGGCTATCACCTTGGGACAGGCAAAAGCTTCTGAGTTGATGGAGGAACAAAACTGGGCACACCAAATTACACAAATTCGCTCAGACAAAAGTTATTTCAATCGTATTATTGAGCGAGCCGAGCAGGATATGTACCTGTTGCGCCAATCTTTTGGTAAGTATAAAACTGTTTCGGCTGGTGTCCCTTGGTTCTCCGCACTATTTGGTCGCGATTCGATCATCACAGCTTCCCAAACTTTATTGTTAAACCCTCAGATTGCCAAAGAAACTTTGTTTATATTGGCGAATTACCAAGGTAAAAAAGATGACGAATGGCGCGAAGAAGAACCGGGTAAGATGTTGCACGAGTTGCGCTTTGGAGAATTGGCACGCTGTCAGGAAATTCCCCATACACCTTACTACGGTACGGTGGATGCTACTCCCTTATGGCTGATGCTATATGCCGAGTACTATGCATGGACTCACGATGGAGAAACTCTAGAACAACTTTGGTCTAATGCACTTGCGGCAATGGAATGGATTGACCGCAATATGAAAGACACGGGTTACCTAAGCTACTACCGGAAATCCAAGCAGGGGCTTGCCAATCAAGGCTGGAAAGATTCTGGTGTCATGACTCATATTAGCAAGAAATTCGCTCTTAGCGCGGTTTGCAGTTTCGGCTTCTCGCTTGGCTTGCTCTAAGGCAAAGTTTTTGTGGGTGAGTTCTTCGCTTCTACGGGTTTGTTCTTCCAAAAGAGCCGCTTGAGCCAGTGCAATACCCACCTGAGCGGCTACCGATTCTAGCAACTCAATCTCATCCGGTGTCCACTTGCGGATGCGATCGCACTGATGTAATCCCATCAAACCATTCGTTTCCCCTTGGTAAGAAGTACGAATAGACACCATTGACTTGATTTGAAGTTGATGACACAGGTGAAGCACGGGCTGAAACAACGTTTCAGTATTCACATCTGGTGTGGTAATTGCTTTATCTTGACGTAACACCGCTTCAGCATGATGATTCCCTGCAACGGGGATTTTGATTTCATTAATTGATTTGTAGTTTCCGCTTAAATATTCTGCGACTAAAGGTAATTGAGGTTCTGGTTCTGCAATATAAGCGTGAATGAGACAGCGATTTACACCAAACGCTTGTCCAATTTGAATAGCAGCGGTTTCAAAAATATGTTGTGTCTTAAGATTTTGGCGAATTTCATCTGTAATTTGCTTCAGCAGCACCATTTTATGCAATTGTTGTTGCAAAGCATCTTCAGCCTGTTTGCGCTTGGTGATATCCTCTGCAATACCTGCAAAGCGGTAAAACTGCCCGTTGCTGTCAGAAATGGGAAAAAACCGAGCAACAATCCAGCGAATGTTGTCATCTGGTCGAATAATCCGGTAAGTTTCATTAAATTCTTCTCCCTTCTGAATTTGAGCATTAAAAGCAGCACGAATTCGGGCTAAATCATCTGGATGCACCAAGTTCAACCAGGAATGGGGATTTCGATACAAGCTGGCAAGGCTCTTACCCCAAATTCGTTCATAGGCTGGAGAAATGTAAAGTATTTGACCAGTTTGAGCAATCATGAAAAAGACCTGATGGATATTTTCTGCTAACTGGCGAAACTTTTCTTCACTCTCACGCAGCGCTGCTTCTGCTCGTTTGCGTTCTGTGATTTCAGCAACAACAATCCCAATCCCAATTGGCTGATTTGTGATTGAGCGGATGGGGAAATAAGAAACCAGCCATGTCCGAGTCACGCCAGGTAACTTCTGTGTTTCTCCAGTAATCTCAACGTAAAGGATAGGCTCACCTGTACTGAAGACTTGTTGAAAAATTTGCTCTTGTTTCGGCGCTAAATCGGGTACAATCTCCCAAGGTGTTTTACCAATATGCTCTGCCACAGACACACCATTAATTTCCGCTAGCCCTTCATTAATGAAAGTAAAGCGTAGCTGACTATCCAGAACTGTCATACCTACAGGAGCACTGGTAATAAAAGCATCAAGCATCTGTTGCTTTTGGGTCAACTCTTCTTCCAACACCTTACGTGCGGTAATATCTGTCACCATTGCTAAAGCACCTGTATATTTCCCTGCTTCATCAAAAAGCGGTGCAGTACATAGCATTGCCCATAAATCGGAACCATCTTTGCAGCAGAACTTGAAATCGTGATTTTCCTGAATCCCTTGGTTCCGTCGTTCTATGTAAAATTGAGCAAGCTTCTGCTCTTCTACTTTCATAAAGGCGAACAAAGGCATTCCCTGCATTTCCTCTACGGTGTAGCCCAGCATTTGAGCCATCCTCGTGTTGGCAAAGCTGGTTTTGTTATCAGCATCCAGCATCCATATGCCTTCTGCGGTGGTTTCAACAATTTGCCGATACCGTTTTTCGCTCTGTCTCAGGGCAATTTCTGTTTGCTTGCGATCGCTAATATCCTCAACTACATAGGAAAAACGGGGACTTTCTCTATCTGTTCCACCAATATAGCAAACCGTAGCAGACAACCATTTAATCGTTCCCTCTTGGTTGTGCTGATACTCAAAACGCACTGGTTGACCCGTAAGTTGGCTCTCCCGATAATGACTTATCCACGTGCGTATATATTCTAGAGATGCGCCCATTTGACTGGCTAGTTGATTTTGCATTGCTTCTGAAGTTGTGCCAAAAAATTGAGCGGTAGCAGCGTTATTAGATAAATGTAAAATGTCATCATCAAGTACTTCTACCACACCCATCATCAGTGGTGCTGAGTCATAGAAGCTACGTAGTATCGCCTCCTTTTCCCTCAGTGCGGCTTCAGCTTGCTGGGTGTGAACGAGTTCTTCTTGTAAACTTTTATTAGCATCTTGCAATTGTGCTGTTCGCTCGGCAACCCTTGCTTCCAGTTCTACATTGGCTCTTTGGGCTTGTTCGAGCAACATGGCTTGTTGAATAGCGTTCGCCACCTGTACTGTTAAGTTTTCTAAAAACTCTACTTCTTCTGGTTGCCATTGGCGAGTATCACTACAGTGATGAGCAATCAAAAGCCCCACAGGTTGATTCTGCTCGTTTAAAACGGGTAAATGACGAATGCGATGTTGCTGCAGTCGTTGGATAACTTTCACTGTCTCTGTTGCTTCCCATTCTTGACACGTAATCAGTTCCCGTGCCATCACTTCAGAAACCTTCGTTTCCTTGAGACTGCGCCTTTCTGCGGCTATCCTGACCAAATCTCGCTCTGTTAATAAACCAACTAATTGTTGCTGTTCTACTACCAAAACACAACTGGCTCGAATGGGATTTTCTGGTTTCGTTTCTGACTCTATGAAAGAGCTAATATGACCCACTTGACCCATCAGCGTTACTGTCTCAAGTAAAGAAGCATCCGGAGCCACTGTAATGAAACGGCGCTCAATACAGTCACTTGAAAGGAAAAGCTGCGAGGTATCTGGCGGTTGCATGGCAGATCCTTAGTGTAATACAACTAAACGACAATAAAAATTACAAACTCCGCTCTCATGTGCGAAATTCACTTTTATTTTTCCCCATGCTTTTCCATAAATCTCAACAACAAGGGAACAGGGAATCCTGATAAAGCATAGATGTGCGATCCCCAGTACAACCTGCACATCGAAGTGGAATGCTACTGGTTGTAAAGAAATATAAATAACAGCTAAAAAGCTACATAAATTATGTGTTTCCTTCCTACAAGTCTACAAAGGCAAAATTCAAACAATTTATCTTTATCTACCACTTACAAAAATAACAGGGTGAAGCGTTAAGAAGGCATTTCAGCCCACAATAATGTCGAATTCGCAAAGCTGTATTTTAATTTAAGTCACTAGTACTGGCATGGCAGCACTCACAGTTTACTTTAACTTTCTATACTACCCAGATTCAACTTTAGCATACCGCTGTCAAAAAATGTAGCTAAAGTTACAAAAAAAGACCGGACGCACGTTCTATATCCCCAGAGTTTAATTGAGCTAATTTTGATTTTATAGAAGAAAATAATAGAAGTAGAACTCAGCATCAAGTCACAAATACCCATGAGTAAACTATTTCTCTACGCCGAGTATCAAGTATCTATACCTTTCACTCAAATTGATTGGGTTTCCATCAATGTAGAAATGAAAAAATTCTCAGGACTGCAATCTAAAACCTGGTTAAGTGGTATCAACACCAATACTGTAGGTGGTTTTTATGAATTTGATTCGCTAGAAAACGCACAAAAATATATTGATAGCTTGTTAATTCCATTTGCAAAACAGATTAATGGAAATTTGACTGTGAAACTTTTTGATGGTGAGATCGCGAAAGAAGCCAGCATTGGTATGAATTCTCCCTTTTATTCGATAGGCTCTAAATAGTGCAACTCAACAAAATACAGAAGCAATAAATGTCACCAATAGAAAAACCTACACTGGACCCACATCCACTTAGTCCTTATGTTGCTTGGGCAGGCAATCGCAACCGTGATGCTATTCTAGAAGTATTCAAACAAAGGCTACCCAACAGCGAAGGTCAAATTCTTGAGTTTGCCTCTGGTAGTGGTATGCACATCAACTACTTCGCTTCCCATTTCCAGCATCTAAGTTTTCAACCCTCAGACATGAATGAAGAAGTGTTTGAAAATATTAGGCAATTAACTCAACAGACTCAAGCCCAAAACGTCCAACCACCAATCAAATTGAACTTAATTCAACCACAAACTTGGTCAGTTTTAGCTGGAAAAAAGTTTGATGCCATTTTCTGTATTAATATTTTTCAAGTTGCACCAATCTCTGTTGCGGATGGCATGATGAATTGTACAGTCAACTATCTCAGTGCTCACGGCTCGTTATTCATCTATGGTCCATTTAAAATGGATGGCAAGTATACAACACCTTCAAACGAAGAATTTGATAGAACTCTTCTATCTTATAAAGTCCCAGAATGGGGTTTAAAAGATGTAGCAGATATCACAAATACTGCTCAAAAATATGGGCTAAAGCTAAAGGAAATTATTGATATGCCAGCCAATAATTTTACTCTCGTTTATAGTTTGGGTTGATGAATTGTCAAGGAGCGCAGCAATCCTGTGCTCCTAAAGACATGGTTTATTTGTTAAGAAATTTGTGTAAATATTTTATCTCTATAATTAAGAATATAGGTTCTTGCTAGGAGCTCCACATGATATCATGTCCGGGTAAAGACTTATCATTAAGGCAGATGGGGAGATGGGGAGAGGGGGAGATGGGGAGAGGGTTTTC
>NZ_BAAFZH010000045.1:0-46578 GCF_054684315.1 Scytonema sp. NUACC21
GTACATTTGTAGATTTGGATAAGTACTATTTCCAGATCATCACCTAAAGTGCATAAGCTGGTTCTGCTTGCACCTATAGGGATATAGGTTTGTACATTTGTCATTTTGTGTAAATAATATTTATATCCATTATCATGTTACGCTTATGCACATTAGTATTGCAGACGACCTCAAGAAACGATTCCACTCTGCTTGTGTGTTACGGAGGTTGAAGATGAGTCAAGTAGTGAGCGAGCTGATTGAGCAATGGTTAATAACGGCGGAGAGTACTTGCCCCTCTGACGCATATAACAAAAGACAAAGCAATGAAACAGTCGAACGGGTATGAAGCGCGATAAGCCAACTGCCTACGGGCATCTATCTGTATCGCACAGAACCAGCCACAACAATTTCCAATACATAGTACAAATATAAGGGATTGATAAATATGGATTTATCCGGTCAACAGCGCAAACAATTACGCGAAGCTTTGATTGATGCTTTTCCTGACAAATCATCATTAGAGCAGATGTTATCGGATCAATTCGAGAAAAATTTAGATGCCATAGCAGGAGGAAGTAGTTTAAAAGATATTGTCTTTAATTTAATGAAAGGAGCAGATTCTCAGGGATGGCTTCTTGATTTAGTTCGTAAGGCATATGAATACAATCCTGAAAACTTACGGCTGAAGGCTATTGCTGAAGAACTGCTGTCAAATCGTGTAATAACAGCAACACCTGCTCCCTCACGCAAACCTCCAAGGCAACCAACTTCGCCACAAAAAATCTTAATTTTAGCAGCCAATCCTAAAGACACAACACCGATACGTTTAAATGAGGAGGTGCGTGAAATTAATGATGGACTGCAACGAGCTAAGCTCCGCGATCGCTTTATTTTGGAGCATAAGTGGGCAGTGCGACCTAGGGACATTCGACGGGCAATGCTTGACATTCATCCTTCTATTGTTCATTTTTCTGGGCATGGAATGGAGGATGAGGGTCTAGTTTTTGAAGATGAAACAGGTTCGTCAAAGCTAGTCGATGGAGAAGCCCTAGCTGGATTGTTTAAACTGTTTGCAAATGAAGTTGAGTGTGTTGTTCTGAACGGCTGTTATTCCGAGGTGCAAGCAAGCGAAATCTCCCAACACGTCAACTATGTGATTGGCATGAAAAAGGCGATTGGGGATAAAGCTGCAATTGAATTTGCTGTGGGTTTTTATGATGCTTTAGGCTCTGGAGGCTCCGTTGAATTTGCTTATGAATATGGTTGCAATGCAATTCAGTTAGAAGGTATTTCAGAGCAACTCACCCCAATTTTAAAGAAAAAACCTAGTACCAGTAAGATAGTTGAGGATCTGAGTGCAAACCCTTAGAAGGCTCACCATCTTATCATGACACCGTGATAGTGAGCCGAAATCAGGTGTCGCAAAATCAGAATAGCCAAGCAGCAGGTAAGACACCTACAAGTGATGCTAAAAAAGCTTTAAATCAACCTAAGCTAATTTATCCTTCTATATCAAAAATTACTGTAAAGGGCGATGAATTAAATCAGAAAAAGAAAGTCTTTCTAGCAATCGTGCTTATAACTTTATCAATTGTTAGCTATAACTCTACGTCTTTTGGAACATACTCTATGCTCGACACTCAAGTCGATGCAATTATAAACTCTACAGTAGAGAAAGAAGGAGTTTATGAATTAGAAAATTCTCAATCGAGTCAGTTAGAAAATGATAAATCTGTTAAGGATCAAGAGCTTGAAAAAGAGAAAAAACAAGCACTATTTTCAGAAGCTTGGGATAAGGTTAATTCACAATATAAATTTAAATTCTGGATGGAGATGGGAATAGTCAATTCTCTATATTTAACTTGTTTAACACTATATTTTTTGAATAAATTTCTTGATTTATCCAATTTTTTAATAAGGCTAAATTGGGTTATTATTGGAGTAGTTGCTATCTTAGGAATTATTTTGATAAGATTTAAGTTATCAATTGTTGAAACTATTTTTTCTGCTGTATTTTTTTCCTTCGTCTCTACAATACATATTTATCCTTTTATAGAAAAATTAATAAAATCAATGTCTAACGCCAAGAAAATTTTTAATGAAGAAAAAGAATCAAAAATCCTATTCTCTACCATAATTATAGGAATTTTTTTTGGTGTCGGTCTAAGCTTATTTATTAATAGTCAACAAGTAGCGATCGCATTAAATTGTATAGCAATATTTGCATTGCTTATGCTGCATTTGCTTTATAAGTAATTATTCAGCTAGCGATCGCATTCTCATCTTGTGCTGATTATTACAACTACTAGTTCAAAGATCGCGTGCTGCTCTGGTGACAGCATTGCTTTTGAATGTGTTGCTGTCGCGATTAAAATAGGTCAACGATAGACATTCATATATAGCACCCCAAAATTAGGTCGCTTTTGAAATGTACAATCCCAGTTTTCAGCTTTCACACCCGTTGCTATTTCTAATAGTTTTGCAGTTTCTCTCTTGTTGTTTTTTGCCCACTCTTCATCCTTTTTTTGCTCATCGACAATTGTCTTGACAAAATTTGGATATTTGTTAACAAAAGAGCGGGTAGCAATAAAATACGATCGCTGTTCTGAATCTAAGAGTATTGCATTACTAGAGGTAACTCTTGATTGAGTACCCAGTTACCGATATCACGCAATTTGTCATCTACAGAAGCGTGCAATGCATAAAAGCATTTCACAAAAATTGCAGATAAGAAAGTGTTTTCTATTACATTTTTTTATAACTTTTGTTAATTCAAACTGTAAAATCTTAGGATGGTTATCCTACTTCAGTACATTATTTTCTGTTCCCTTCTTCTAGTGATTTCGACTCAAGAAAGCTGTCCTTGATTTTTTAATTAAACCATGATAATGTCTGATTTATCAAAAAAATACGGTAAACTTACTTATTTACCGTAGTTAAAATAATGAATTGTGCGATCGCATTCAGTTGTCATTGCCATTGGAGGTCATGCCTTTGTGTAAAAACCACGGTTGAAACTGATTTGCTCAAGGGTATTGGGATAGCTTATGAAACCCAAGCCCGCTCTCGGCAGAATTTTCCAAGACAAACAAATCAGCGATTCACAATTTTTTAGACAAAAAAGCTTTTGGAGCTAAACACGCCAGTGTTGACTACCAAATAAGGAGGACAAGGAATTGCCAAGAGTTTATAGCGAAAATGAATTACAACTAAATGCTGACGTGCTAGTTATTGGTGGTGGTCCTGCTGCAGCCTGGGCAGCATGGGCAGCAGCATCCCAAGGAGTCAAAGTCATTATTGTTGATAAAGGTTTTCTCGGTACGAGTGGTGCTGCGGCTGCAAGTGGTAATGGTATTATGGCTCCAACTCCTGAGAATTGGGACAAAGTTTTATCGGAGCGCTATCGCTTAGGCAAAAACCTAGCTAACTTACGTTGGATCGAGCGTGTTATCGAAAAAACTTGGCTCAGTTTGCCACTCGTGGAAGATTGGGGCTATTGTTTCCCCAAAGAAAATGGAGAATCCGTGCGCCAGAGTTATTATGGTCTTGAATATATGCGGGTACTTCGCAAAACCCTGTTGCGTATGGGCGTTCAGATTCTCGACCAAAGCCCTGCTCTAGAGCTTTTGTTGGCTGACGATGGCTCAGTGGCTGGAGCAAGAGGTGTGCAACGGCAAAAACATTGTACCTATACCATTCGCGCTAGTGCAGTAGTGATGGCGAATGGTGGCTGTGCATTCTTAAGTAAAGCATTAGGGTGCAATACCAATACAGGTGATGGACTGCTAATGGCAGTGGAAGCTGGTGGCGAACTTTCGAGTATGGAAGCTTCCAATCACTATGCCATCTCAACTGCTTTCAATGCCACTGTGACAAGGGGCGTTCCTTTTGGCTGGGCTAGTTACACCGATGAAGCAGGCAACGATCTGGGCGGTTATATCAATGGTCGTCGCGATCCTTCCTTCCTCCCCAATGCCCTTTTAAAAGGCTCCGTTTATGCCTGTTTGGATCGAGCCACTTCTGAAGTTAAAGCAGTCATTGAAAAATCTCATTTTATCGCTTTTCTACCCTATAAAAAAGCTGGGATAGATCCTTACACGGAACGAGTGCCTGTAACATTGGTTTTAGAGGGTACAGTTCGTGGTACGGGTGGAATTCGGATTGTGAATGATAGTTGTGCCACAAAAGTTCCTGGACTTTACGCCGCAGGGGATGCTGCATCACGGGAGTTTTTATCCGGTTTAGCTTCTGGCGGTGGTGGTCCTAATGCTGCTTGGGCAATCTCCACAGGACAATGGGCAGGAGTTGGAGCAGCTGCTTTTGCGAAAAGTCTGGGTGCTCATGCCCACGAACGGGTTGTGCATCCTGTTGGTCAAGCCGGATTGCGTTCTCAGTCAAGTACTTTTGAAACATTCGATAGCGAAGAGATTGTGCGCGGCGTACAAGCCCAGGTGTTTCCGTTAGAGAAGAATTACTGGCGTTGCGAGCAAAGGCTTTTGGATTCCCTCGCTTCCTTGGAAAAGCTGTGGCAGCAGGTACAAGCAAACCCGAAACAAGATACAGTACGCGATGTGGAATTTTCTCGTCGAGCAGCTGCTCTCACGGCTGTAGCACGATGGGCATATTGGGCAGCATCGCCTCTACAACTTCTGGATCTACCTTAGTGGTAGCATTATTGTCGAGATAAATGCAGTCTTTTTGCATTGGTTCAGTGTATGAATGAGATAACGAACAACAACGAATTCTTAGTAAGGGCAGGTTTAACCAATAAACCAACTCTATAAAGTCACAACAAATTTGACTTAACCTACCCTAAGAAATTTATGGTATTTGCTACTAACTACTAACTAACATTATTTTCTAATTGCTCCGAGAACTTTTGAGAATAGAAGTTAAACCAGTTCTCCCAATAATCTTGTTTTTTAGTTAACTTTGCTACTTGTTTATTGTATGTATCAAACCAGGAATCCCAGTAATTCCGAAATTCTTGAATGCAACCATCACAGGTCGGACACCCAGCAACACATTGAGGGACAGTGTATACAGTACCATCACAGTTAGTGCAAAGATTGGGGTCAATCCAGTGACGACCATCAATAATCTTAATTGCACCAACAGGACACGCAGATAAGCATAGTTTGCAGGAAATGCACTTGCTGGTTATCTTGTAAGCCATGAATTTTCCCCTTACTAGAACGACAGAGTTTAACTTGGAAAATGGGTAATGGGGATGATTAGTAGATAGTGTTTATTGGTTAGTGGATAGTAGTTATTGGTTAGTTATTCCACTAACTATTAACTACTAACTACTATCTACTAACTCTTAACTCCTAACCTTCTTGCACGTATTGCTTGTAAAACTCTAAAGCAACCGTTTCAATCGCATCATAAGCTTCGTGAACTTGGATTCCAGCTTTGTGCAACTTCTCCTTAGGTCCGTCGCCAATTTTAGAAACCAAAACTGCTTTGCAATCAACAATTGTTTGGATGATATTTTCTAGAGTAGCTTTCTCGCCATAACCGCCTTGGCAATAGTGGTCAACCTTGCGATGTCCAACAAAGCTAACATTCTGACCATCGACTTCATAAATCTGGAATTCTTTCGCATGACCAAAGTGCTGGTTAACCAATCCGCCACCCTTAGTTGTTACAGCAACCAAGATTTTTGGATTGTTTTGTTGTAGGGAAGCCCCTTGGCTTGTCTCTACTTTTGCCTTATCTTTAGCTGCTTTCAGTTCTGCTTGAAACTTCTCAATACCTGCAAGAACTTCTTGACGCTTCTGTGGGTCATATTCAGGAGCCATCTCCATGAATTTAGCCTTAGTAAATTCTAAACTGCGGTCTTCACCCAATAGACCGACTGCATCTGCACGGCACTGGCGGCAATGACGCATCATCTTCATATTACCAGCACATTTATCTTGTAGTGCCTTTAATTCTGCGGGTGTAGGACCGCGCTGACCCGTTAAGCCAAAGTGAGTGCCGTGTTCGGGTGCAGAAATCAACGGCATAATATTGTGCAGAAACGCACCTTTTTCACGAATAACTTTATTAACTTCTAATAGGTGCTCATCATTAATACCGGGAATCATCACCGAGTTAACTTTGCACAAAATATCGGCTTCCTTGAGCGCTTGCAGACTTTCCATCTGCTTTTCGTGCAAAATTCTGACTCCTTCAATACCTCTGTAACGCTTGCGCTTGTAGTGAACCCAAGGATAAATTTTGGCTCCAATTTCAGGGTCCACCATATTAATGGTGATAGTAACGTGGTCTACATTTAACTGTTTAATGCGGTCAATATATTCAGGGAGCATCAAACCGTTGGTTGACAGACAAAGCTTAATATCTGGTGCTTTCTCTGCGATTAACTCAAAAGTGCGGAAAGTCTTTTCTGGGTTCGCCAGTGGATCTCCAGGACCTGCAATTCCCAGCACTGTCAGTTGTGGGATTTTACCTGCAATCACCAAAACTTTGTGTGCTGCTTCCTCTGGTGAGAGCAACTCACTCACAACACCAGGGCGGCTTTCGTTAGCACAATCATATTTGCGATTGCAGTAATTGCACTGAATGTTGCAAGCAGGAGCAACAGCAACGTGCATCCTGGCATAATGGTGATGGGCGTCTTCGCTATAGCAGGGATGTGTAGCAATGCGCTGTTTGAGCTTTTCATCAACTTCTGGGGTAGTGCTGGTGGTGCTGTTGCATCCGCCGCAACTACTGGATTTTGACGAAGTTTCTTCCGTAACTTGGGGGGTAACGAGTCCTGTTGACTGTATCATTGAATTTCGCAAAGGTCATGTAAAGTCAAAGGTCAAAAGTCAAAAGTCAAAAGTCAAAAGCCAAAAGACACTCTTTTAACTTTTCATTTTTAACTTTTTACTTCTTCAGATGCTGTAGCAAACCATTCGTTAAGGAATGGAAGCCGCGTCTTGTACACTCGCAGAGCAGTTGCATAAGCGGGGTTTCCCCAGTCAAAGCAACTGCCTTACAAACCCAAGTTTTCTTGGCTGGTGTGTGTCAGAGCTAGAGACTTGGATAAACTGCGGGTAAATCCGCGACTTCTGTTCACAGGGGCATGGTGCTATCTCATCCCTCCACTCACTCCGATGCGTTGTTAGCGCATTAAGTGTTGGCGATAGTTGATTTATAGCAGTCATCCTCAAGGGGGGCAGTGAGTATGTCCCGGATAGAATTTATTGGATTGATTGGTTTTGTACTCAAAACTGAAACCCAGTTATCTACGGTGTTTAAGAGATTAAAAAATTTTTTTCGGGTGGGGGTACGAGAATTTTTAGGTTCAGGTTCGAGTATTTATGGAAATGGGGGCAAGTATTTCTGTACTCAAATGAAACTCAAACCCACCAAGGATTTCAGCGTTATTTTAACTTTTTTGAAGCTCTTTCATCTTGTACTCAAAGGCAGATGCGATCGCACCCGGAGGATTGCCAAAAGGTAGATTTGGAGCTTGGAAAACCGGAGTAGCTAAAGTCGGGCTACTCCAGGAATTTGCGAAATTCAATTCTGTATCTAACCTATCATTTTTTTCGCCCGAAAAATGCAGTTCATATTTTCTTAATTTTGCTGATACCCCTGTTTCCCAATTTAGATAGCACTTTTTATCATTAAACTGGGCTCAAACACAGTCACAACCCCAAAATAGCGCTTTTTTCCCCTGTTATCTAGCTCTTCTTAATGAAATTTTATCTCAACTTTTTTTAACTTTTGCGTCAAGCATCCGATTTAACAGACTAAAAGGTCTTAATCTTAATCATGACTTGTAACGTGCTATTGCTCGACAATAACACACCGGGACGTCTAAATGTTAATTATGACGGAATATTACAACTCGCGAATTGCTTATCACGAACGGCAATCCACACATAAAAACCAACAAAAAATGTAGAGACGCGCCATGGCGCGTCTCTACAACCATTGCTCCACGCCGTTAAACGTGTAACATCGTCCTACTAATTTGTGAAAAACTTTCCGATCGCCGCATCAAAACAGCGATCGCCACAATAATTTCAGCCCACCATTAAACCTGTGGCATCACCCTACTACCATCCTGACTTTTCACGTCATGTGGAAAAGCTAAAAAGCGAACCTAACCCCCCAGCCCCCTTCCCTACAAGGGAAGGGGGAGAAATCAAAGCCTCTCTCCTTATAAGGGAGACCTTGGAGAGGGGTTTTCCAGATACGGTGAAAAGTCAGTACTACCATCAAGCATAGGTAGGGCAATGCTAACCACCATTAAACGTGTAACATCATCCTACTAATTTGTGAAAAACTTTCCGATCGCCGCATCAAAACAGCGATCGCAATAATAGCTCCAGTATATGCTCGTAGATAGAACCAAAACCAGGAGTGCGATTCACTACAACTGGCTTAATTCATGACTCTTTAACCTTTTTTTTCTTCTTGCTCAATTCCCAGATCCTGCTGAAGTTCTGCGATAGTTTGAGGTTGAATTTTTCCTGTTTTTGACTCCTCTATTGCATCCAGCTGGCGATGTGTATTCGCAGGCGAGCAAGTCAAAGAAGCAGCTTAGTAGAGCGCTCGTCTCAATCAAACTGAGAAATCACAACCTCTTTATCGGGGAAACGAGCAATGATTGTCAGACTTCCCCCAAGAGATTTAATGTATCGCGATAGCGTTGATATTTGAATATCTTCCTGATGCTCAATTTTTGAGAGTGCAGATTGTACTACTCCCATATTCTTCGCCACATCGCTTTGAGTATGTCCAAGAGACTCTCGAAGCTCCGAAAGTGTTAATTGGAGCAGTGCCAGGTTTGCTTGAATCTCACTTTCTAGCTGTTGTTCAGGAGTCATTCTTTTGCGAAGTTCATTAAATGGCTTCGTCTTCATAGGAATCCTTCTCTTTTTAATTCCTCTAAGTGTTCGTCATACAACGTATCTGCTTTTGGAACATTTTCCTCGTACCAGCAATCCTCCCCTCCCTTGTTTCCTCCTAGAAGAAGAATGGCGGCTCTCCTTGGATCGAATGCATAGAGTATTCGGTAGGGTTCTCCTTTATGTTGTACTCTCAACTCTCTCATATGGACAGTATTTTCGCGCTATGCTGTTGCGCTCAACGCCTAAGTTGCATCCGAAAAGCAAATAGAAGTGAACTCATTTGTAGTGATATCTACAAGCTAGAAAATCAATCTGGGTGTTTCCCACCCGATAGACAAGCCTATGCTCTAAATCTATTCGCCGCGACCAAATATCTGCATCCATATACAAATCAAAATCGACATAGGTTTTAACACTGACTTTAGGTATTGTTGCAGCCCTTGCCTACGGAGTCTTGGTCACTTTAGGTGGTATTATTGGCTACTTTAAGGTTAATAGTGCCGTTTCACTTATCAGTGGGAGCTTGAGCGGTATATTACTAATCTTCGCGGCTTTTGCTCAATATCAAGGGCAATCTTGGGGTACTATTCTAGCATCTTCTGTTACTGCTGTTTTAGTTGTTTTCTTCGCATTCCGACTGGCTAAAACACGCAAGTTCATGCCTGCGGGATTGATGATAACGTTAGGTGTACTGGCGCTAGCAGTCATGGTGAGGCAGTTGACAGCATTGAAATAACAAAACTCTTCCTTGTTCAATACACTCCTCTCTCCCTAAGGTTGTTAGCACAAGTAACTCGGTACAAATAAAGTTAACTTGTCAAGGTCGTCCTTTGTTCTTTGTCATTTGTCATTTGTTTGACTTCAAGGACAAAGGACTCATAACTAATGACGGGCAACATAGTTATACTCAACTCTACCCAGTTACTTAGTACGTTTATATTATCGCAAAGCTGGTTCTTTAAGTAGATCGGTACAAATAAAGTTAACTGGTTAAAGTCCTCCTCAATGGTGTGTCATTTGTGACGGCACCGCCCACCAACCCTTTACTGAAAGGTGCAAGATGTCAGGTGCGCCTTGCGCTTAACGTCTCCGCCAGTAGATAGCAACTGCGGGGCGTCTCGCCCGCCACCTAATATAGGACGAGCGAGGACGCCCGGACCACATTCCGGGATAATTTATTTCTTGGACATCCCTAACTGCTTTTATTTCTGCCGACCTACTTTTATTTGGACATGAGCTCAAGCATTAATCTCTGATTAAATAATTTAATTCTGTTTTTATCTTCTTTTAATTTCTATTTAAAGATCATTTAAAAATGAGTTGTCACGTAGTGATATGTAAAGTTGATTAGCTGTTCGATCTCAATGTATTAAAAAATGTTGACTAAGTTAAGAATATGTAAAAATTTAACTAAATTAGTTTGATTTTCTTTGAAAACTCAAAAAATGTTGCATAAAATACAGAAAATCAACTGTTCGCTCTAGATTGAAATCAGTTGACTTGGAAAAAAAGAGTCTGTGTATTAGCAAATTCATACTTTAGAAAGATTAAATTTACGGATATTGTTCTATTGAGTTCAAAGTCTTACCTACACGGGATTGCTGCATACATAAATCATTTGAATTATCCGGAAGATAGCCGAGATGCCTTGTACTTTGGGGTGTTAGTGTAAAAAATGAACAAGTGTATTAATTTTTCATCAATCAGACAAAAAAGCCAAAAAACACAAAAATGCTTAATGACAAAATTTATGTATTTACATAAGCCCAGTTAGATTGTTAAATTTCTGTCAGATTTTAGGTAAAATTTAAAGTGAGAGTAAAGTTAGTATTGCCATTTTGGCAGGTATTGATTTAAAAAATAAGGTATTAATAAGTTACACGAACCGTTATTGATATCAGGCTTACTGCTATCTACTGAATACTGCTGAAGTGAAGCCTCCATTACAACAAATTCTCTAAGCAATCTTTCGCTTTAGGAAATAGTACATGTTAATCTCACTGTCTTCTCATAATGTTATCCAGTATCTGCAAGAAGCAGGTCTGTGTAGCTCAGAAGAAGGCGTTTCTGCCGACTCTGAATTGCCACAGAGTAGCAAGAAAAATTCCAACTTACTCGTTACTCTAAGAGGAAATCGCAAGCTGTTGGTAAAACAGGAACGCCATCTTCACAACAATGAAACTCCCCATGAATTTTTTAATGAATGGCTATTTCACCAATTGCTTGAACGCTTTCCTACTTTAGGGAGTATTTCTGCGATCGCATCATTGGTAGTACATTTTGATGCAAAAAAGTCAATTTTAGTCCGCAACTACCTAAAAGAGTATCTTGATGTAGCAAGTATTTATCAAAAGAACCTAAGCTTTCCAAGGGAAATTGCCAGTGCTATTGGTACCTGTGTGGGAACGCTACATCGTGCCACCTTTAATCGCCAAGAGTATCGTGATTTCATGGCAACTGCCCCTGAAGGACAGTATCGCTATCAGTTTTATAACCCAGCGCAAGGAATCGGCTCGATTGGACCAGAGATAGTTGGTACAGTTCCAACCAATGCTTTAAAATTCTACGCTCTCTACCAACGTTATGAAATTTTAGAAGGAGCGATCGCAGAATTATCATATGAATGGAAGCCTTGCTGTTTAACTCACAATGAGTTGAAATTAGACAACATCTTGGTACATTCCAAGTGGGATCGATTGGACAATTGCCTAGTGCGATTGATTGATTGGGAAGCTTGTAGTTGGGGAGATCCAGCCTTTGATTTGGGCAATTTACTAGCAAGCTATTTAGCAATTGGATTAGAAAGTCTGGTAGAAGACCCCACCCTTGAATTAGAAGAAGCTCTACATTTAGCTACAGTACCATTGGAAACTCTTCAGCCTTCTATACTAGCCCTGACTCAGGCTTATCTCGATACTTTCTCTACAATTCTTGAGTATCGTAGTGATTTTCTTTTCAGAACAATCCAATTTGCAGGCTTAGTGCTGCTTCATCGTATAGAAGATAATATTAAGCAGCATAAATATTTTGATAACTCGGGCATATCTATGTTTCAAGTTGCCAAAAGTTTACTCACTAAACCCCAAGAATCTGTAATAACAATTTTTGGTTTATCAGAAACAGAAATTCTCAAACCTTTCGTCAAGATGGCGAAAATTTCTCAAGAAAAAAAAGAGCCTAATTTGGTTCGTTTTTACCACACCAAAACCCAATTACGTGGTTGTTAGTAAAAGGACGTGAGGAAAACAGGTAGACGAGGGTTACAAAGAGAAAAAGGGAGACAAAGAAGAATTTTCTCCCTTGTTTACGCCCTCTTCCTCATCTCCTTATCTTCCTCATCTTCCTACATCCCTTAGATCGTTACTATCTTTGTTGGACAATGTTAAAATCCTCGACAAAGCCACTATTGAAATCTCTTTTAGACATAGCTAGCAATATCCAAATTGAATCTAACTTTTGTATTCGCCATCCTAAATATCAACCTTTCTCTTTACCAAGTAAAGTTGCCGAGAGATTTCGGCGCACTTCCCCAGATTTACAGAATAAATATCTCTCCCTATTACTAAGAAACTTCCTTCACGGTATCTATTACAATGGCTCTCTACAAAAGGTATTGACGGTCAAAGAGGGTATTGTTCTTAATGAATTTCCACACAACAACTTAGAAAGCCATTCCACATTTGGAATTGATTTACAGTTTTACGAACAACTACATACTAGCAACCACGGCACAGGTTATTTTGACTCTGGATGGCAGGTATTACGGCAAGAACCTGATGGTAGTATGGCAGTTAGCAAAGGAGGTTTAACATTATACGTTGAGCGTCAATCCAACCTAGAACCAACAATGCAGTCTACTAAGGTTGGTGAGGTGACGGCTATTTGGATGCCTAAAAATCGAATGGAAAAAGGCTCTTACATAGCAGTTAGCAATGTAGGTCAGGATTTACAGGTAAACTTAGAAGGTGATTTAGGAATAGGGCGCATTTATTTCAATATTACGCCAATAGGTGCGATCGCACTGATGGATAGCCTAACACGGCTACTCAATGCAGTTGAAATTCCCTTTAGTTTTCAAGTTTTACATAATCCAACTGCCTATGAACGCTATGATTCAGGAATCCTGTACTTTGAACGCGAACACTATTCAGCAGTGCGAAAAGTATTAAAAGCTGTTTATATGAAACATCAATCTCATTTCCGCAAGAACATTCCTTTGTTTACAAAATTTTTAGCACCAGGGCTGAGTTTAGCAGAAGAACCAAATCAAAAATTTGCGTCTCAAGAAAGTTTTGGAATGAACCGTTGCCAATTGGTGGCTAATGCTTTATTAGAAACTTGGAAAAACGGTCAGAGTTCTACCCAAGAGAGGATGACAGCAATTTCTCAACATTTTGCTGATTTGGGTCTTGATTTACAGCGTCCATACCTAAATTCTAATTCTGAAGATATTTATTCTCCTTTGAATTGATAACATTGTTAAGTACAGTAAAATTAGTTGCAGTAGCAGGCTATTAGCCTGCTGTGTATTTTTTATACTTGGGCTTTTTAATTATGACTTTTACATATAACCGCACAGTTCGCTTTCAAGATACAGATGCCGCTGGAGTTGTGTACTTTGCCAATATCTTAGCTATATGTCATGAAGCCTATGAAGAATCATTATTAACCTCCGGCATAAATCTCAAAGAATTTTTTACTAATCCATCTGTTGCTTTCCCCATTGTTCATGCCAATGTAGACTTTTTTCGTCCTTTATATTGCGGCGATAATTTAGTTATTAGGTTAATGCCCCAACAACTTAGTGTAGATAGATTTGAGATTTATTACGAAGTTATAGTTGGCGAGGTGATGGCAGCAAAGACAATGACCAGACATGTCTGTCTTGACACTTCTAGCAGAACAAAAAGAGAACTACCAGAACAGATGAAGGAATGGTTGGAGACAAATCGAAAAGGTGCAGAAAGTGCCGAAAGACAAAAATCAAGAGAAGTTATCTGAAAAAACCCCACCGCCTGCGGCACCTTCCTTGGAGCATTTGTAAAGCAATCAGTAACAGCAGCAGCCCCCCAGCCACTCGTAACGATCCCAAGCTAATATCCAAGTAAGTTAAGATAAATCTCCCGCCAAAGGCAAAGAGTAAAAGTACTCCTATTGCTACTACAATAGCTTTGTCGATCGCTTTGTTTCTGGTTGCTGGTTCCATACCTTTAGAGAGAGCTAATAGGATCGGTATGTTACCTACAGCATCCGCAAGCACAAAAACAGCAAGAAAGGTTTTAACCAGAATAGATACATCCACAGTAGATAGTCGTAAACCAGGTTACTTTTACACAGTAGCTTGAAATGAGTCAGCTTTTACTCAATCCCTGGGTTGACACTCCCACAGCTAAAAATTAGCTCTTCCTTTGTCGGCAAGCTACGCTAACGCCCCTACATTGTATCGATCTGCCCAGAGGGCAGGAGCGAAGCTATCGCGCTGTATGTGATTCAAGTGAGAAGCGTTATATACTCTTTCTAAGCCGATAGAGTTTACAACTGAATATATGGATGATGGCAAGAACAATACTTGGACATTTCCGTGTTTGTGAACTACATCTCATTCTCCAGAAGATGTTGTGCTTATTCGGGAAATGTCCAAGTTTTCCTAATTCTAGTAATGACTCCTTAGATTGGGTGAGAGGCTAGAAACGCTTCTACTTCAGCTGCAGTAGGTTGAGCTGCGATCGCACCTGCTTTCATAGTAGTTAATGCCCCTGTAGCGCTGGCAAATTGTACGACTTTGCGGGCGGTTTCTTTGTCGTTTAAGCGTTGGATACCATGAGTGAGGACTTGATGAATAAACCCAGCAACAAAGCTATCCCCCGCCCCGGTTGTATCAACGACAGGGACGGAAAAAGCTGGTAATGTGCCTTCGTTTTCTTCCCCAAGGCAATAAGCACAACCGTTTTCGCCATCTGTGACCAAAACTCCCTCAACCGAATTGAGACGGTAAGTAATTGCGCCTGCGTCTGCAGTGCCAAATAGCCATTCCGCTTCTTCTTTAGAGAGTTTGAGAAAATCAATTTTTTTGAATAATGCTTGAATTTTCTGAGGAGCAACGTCGGGGTTTGTCCAGAATACGGGACGCCAATTAACATCTAGCAGTATCTTGACATCATACTGTTCTGCTAGTTCTAAGGCACGATAAATGGCTTGCCCGCTTTCGGGATATGCTAACTCCAAAGTACCCAAAACCAGAAAATCTGCCGCCTCAAATAACTCAATCGGTAATTTATCAGCTTTGAGATAGGTATCGGCAAATTCTGTGGTTTTAAAGTCCTTAAACCCAGCAAAACTGCGATCTCCTTCTAGGGAACGCACAACGTTGACTTGTCTGGTTGGTGCTGTGGGATGCCGTTGTATTCCTGTTGTATCTACACCCAAGTCGTCAAACAATTCTACCAGTTCATTGCCTGGTGCATCCTCACCTACACAGCCGATAAATGCCGTTGGTGTTCCTAGCTTGACCATAGCACAGGCTACGTTGGCTGGTGCTCCTCCAGGATAAGCTGTCCAAGACTCTACCTCTTCCAGCTTTCGCCCCAATTGGTCAGCTAAGCGATCGAATAAAACTTCACCCAGGCACAAAACACGGGGATTACTCATCGAATTTTGGATTTTGGACTAGGAATTTCCAGTATAAAATTACAACATTTCTGTTCCTCTGTCCGCGATCGTTCATACAATTAAATAGCAAATTTTGCTATGCCTACTTGCTCTAGACGCTTTTAATCCAGCCAATTTTTATCTCAGCAAACACTCCAGCCAGTACAGTTTTTTTGTGTCCTTTTTTACACATAGATTAATGGGATGCAGGAAAATTTTTTCACTACACCCTATAGCCCAATCCTGACTCTTTTATAAAAAGAGTATTTCTGCCTACATTGGAAACATCTACCTCTAAAAGAATCTTCTAGAATGAGAGAGTGATTGAGTACATATACTAGGGAGGATAAAAGAACTCATGGCTGGTGCCGAGTCTCAGACCCCTGTCAGTCTGTCAGACAGAGAACTGCAAATTATTGATTTAGTAGCCGGTGGCTTAACTAACCAAGAAATTGCAGCTAAGTTAGAAATAAGCAAGCGTACAGTGGACAACCACATCAGCAATATTCTCACCAAGACAGGCACTGACAACCGCGTCGCTCTTGTCCGTTGGGCATTGCATTGGGGTAAAGTTTGCTTAAATGATGTTAATTGCTGTCCTTTGCCCAATTACAACAACATTGATTCAACATCAACAAATCTCTAGTATGATGCCAAGCTAGTTTTGACTGGTTGCTTATCGTTTCCTCCTCAGGATTTACATTAAAAGTGTAAACCTCTCAAAATTGAGTCAGACTAATTACTGGTATGTGTTGTTGTTATGGCAAGAGTTGGAAGTTCTGAATGGAAAAAATTTCCAATCAGACTTCTCCCTACAGTCCCCTAGCTTATCTATGGGAAAAATTTCAACCAGACAGACAAGAACACTTGCGGCGCAACTCTAAGCTCGGTTCAAGATGTTGCGATCGAGATCGATAGCTAGTGTAACCGGGCTCTTGAGGCTTCTGAGAGGGCAGAAAAACGCCGCAATCAAGTGTTCCTAATGAAAATTGTGCCTTTAGTGAATTGAAATAGATCCAACAATCAACAAAAATTAGCAACAATACTAGGGTCTGAAACGCTACATTTAAAAGAAATCTATGTTGCTCCATCATCTTGGGGAACCGTGTTGCTATGTATACCTCTTCTTCTGGGGAAGGCACTTCATCTTCTGCCTTTAACTTTTTTAATATTGATTTTATACCACCTCAGCCCACGCAAGATGCCGATTTACTCAGGCATTTGTCGTTTATTCCCGGACTGAAAGAAATCCTTGCACTGCGCCAGGTTCATGCTTTAGAACATGCTACAGTTTGGGTTCTCAGCGGAGCAAAAAGTGCTTCTACTCCTGCAAAAAAAACAAGCCATTTTCAAGTTGACAACGAACTATTAGGTGGTTTATCTACAGATACAGGGTTTTATCTCTATGGCGAGGTAAATATCAGCGATTTACGACGTGCAGCAACCCTTGCCTTGCATCGCTTGACTGGCGGTGAGTGGGGCTTAGCAGTACATCCTCGTTGTGGTACTAATGTATCAGTAGCTATGGTGCTAACAGCTGGGTTAGCTGTAGGAATGCATCTGCTGTTACCACGAGGACCGATTGAGCAACTCGTTGGTTTGGGGTTGGCGACAACAACAGCTGTGGAACTTGCTCCTGATGCAGGTGCTTTGGTACAGCAGTACCTGACGACTGCCATCCCCTTTAACTTAGAAATTGAAAATGTTACACGTACAAGAGATATTTGGGGACGTGAAGCACATTTTGTTCGAGTGCGCTGGCGGGAATAAGAGGAGGCGTCAGGAGCAGCAGAGGCGATTAACTAGATACTCATTCGCTCATAAGTGCTCAAAATATTAATATGAGAAAAATCTACTTCTTACTTCCCGGAACCTATGGTAAATATGCTTGTGGAGGTCTTTGGGCAGAGCTAAAAACACTAAAGCTGACACAGCAAATCTGTAGTGCTGATGTTGTGACCTACCGTCAGCGAGAAAATGATAAGCTTTTCTTAGACGATTTGCTGCAAGAAAAGAATTTAAATGATGTCATTTTTGTCATCAACTGGGGATTTGATGTACCTCAGTTGGTGGCGAAGCTCAAACATCATAATATTGTATACCACGCTCACAGTGCGGGTTATGGCTTCAACTTACCTCCAAGTATTCCGATCGTTGCTGTCAGTCGAAATACTATGGGGTATTGGGGACAAAAATCTCCAAATTCCTTGATATACTATCTACCCAATCAAATTTCTGAGGAATTTCAAAATTTAAACCTTGAGCGGGATATTGATGTTCTTATTCAAGCTCGTAAATCTTCTGAATATTTGATTCAAGAATTAATTCCAGATTTACAGCAGAAATGTCAGGTCAAAATCGTGAACTCCTATGTAGAGGATATAGCTGGTTTATTCAACCGCGCTAAAATTTACCTTTATGACTCGGCAGAATATTGGGCACAACAGGGTGTAAGTGAAGGATTTGGTTTACAACCAATGGAAGCCCTTGCTTGTGGTTGCCAAGTATTTTCTAGTATTAATGGTGGATTATCTGATTATTTAGATCCTGGATTCAACTGCTATAAAATTGCTGGCTATTCAAAAGAATACGATATTCAACGTATCCTTAAAGTATTGAATTCTTGGACTCCAGTTTCTTTGTCTGAAGATTTTTTTGCTGAGTATAGAACAGAAAATATTATTGAACGATTGAGGGTTATTCTAGATGAAGTAAACATTTTCTTTAATAGCAAAACTAATTTGCAACCTAATATTAAAGCTCTGACGAAAATTCGTATGGCACAATTAAATACTCAGCGAATCTTCGGAAAATTGAAGCAAAAAATTTGGAAGCCACTCAAAAAGTAACCTTTCACCACTGAGGTAGGTCGTTTGACTTAAGATATGGTGGGCAATGCCCACCCTACTTACCTGAAGTAGAACGACAAATAACAAATAACAAATAACAAATAACAAATGACAAATGACAAATAACAAATGACAAATGACAAATAACAAATGACCAATGACCAATGACCGGTTATTCCTCACATTACTAACGAAATTAAAGAGCGGATTGTTAGGGTAGCTAAAGACACTAACCCCGATGTTGTGATTACAGAAATTGGGGGTACGGTCGGAGATATTGAATCACTTCCGTTTTTAGAGGCAATACGCCAATTCCGAAAGGACGTGGGACGACACAATGTTTTATATATGCACGTCACACTATTACCGTGGATTGCTTCAGCAGGTGAAATGAAAACCAAGCCAACGCAACACTCGGTAAAGGAACTCAGATCCATTGGGATTCAGCCCGATCTTTTAATTTGTCGGTGCGATCGCCAAGTGCCTGCATCATTAAAACACAAATTGTCCGAATTTTGTGATGTACCGGTGGAATGCGTGATTACATCTCAAGATGCCAAAAGTATCTATGAAGTTCCACTCAATCTGGAACAAGAAGGACTGGCGCAGCAAACCCTAGAGTTGCTGAACATGGAGCAACGCACGCCGAATTTGGTACAGTGGCAAACGTTGGTGCAAAAGATGCACAGCCCCAAACACCGAATAGAAATTGCGATCGTCGGCAAGTACGTGCAGTTAAGCGATGCCTATCTGTCTGTAGTAGAAGCGTTACGCCATGCAGCAATTGCCATGAGTAGCGAACTGCACCTGCGTTGGGTCAACTCAGAAAAATTGGAAATTGAGGGATATGAAAACTATTTGGAAGGCGTAGACGGCATAGTTGTACCTGGTGGATTTGGCGTCCGAGGCGTGGATGGCAAGATAGCAGCAATAAAACGTGCTCGTCAGTCCCACATTCCTTTTTTAGGTTTGTGCTTGGGAATGCAGTGTTCTGTCATTGAATGGGCAAGAAACGTAGCCGGATTAAAAGACGCTAATAGTGCTGAATTCGATCCCCATACTGACAATCCCGTGATTAACCTGTTGCCAGAACAGCAGGATGTGATTGATTTGGGGGGGACAATGCGCCTGGGTTTATATCCCTGTCGCATACTTCCCTCGTCTCTGGCTTACAAACTTTATCAAGAAGAAGTGATTTACGAACGTCACAGGCATCGCTATGAATTTAACAACGCCTACCGTAACTTGTTTGTAGACACTGGTTATGTTATCAGTGGCACTTCTCCCGATGGGCGGCTTGTGGAAATTATTGAATTGCCCAAACACCCCTTCTTCGTTGCTTGCCAATTTCATCCAGAGTTTCAATCGCGCCCCAGTACACCTCATCCTTTGTTTAAAGGTTTCATCCAAGCTGCTATTGCACGTTCTGGATTCTCCGTTGACAGTCAAACACCGGCAGAAGTGGTTAGTGGTTAGTGGATAGTGGTTAGTGGATAGTGGTTAGTGGTTAGTGGATAGTGGTTAGTGGTTAGTGGATAGCTATTAACAATTAACTACTCACAACTCACAACTCACTACTAACTACTAACCACTAACAATCAAAAATCAAAAGAGGAAATTTTGTGGCGTACTGGGTGAAAATCCACTATGAGAGAAATGAATACATAGTCAATTTTGAGCGTGTGACTGCTTTTTGTTGCGAAGGTAACGGCAGAATCACTTTTTGGTTACCGGATTGCGCCATTCCGATAATCATTAACCCTCAGAATAACTTGGAAGACTATCAAAAAATTCTGAACTACATAGAATACGTTACGCAAGTGAGATTTGAAAGACCTTCTTGGGTAAAAATTGTTTATGAAAGGAATGAGTATATAGTTAATCTTTCTCAAATCAGTTCCTTTTCTAAAGAGCCAAATGGTAGGATAACCTTTTGGTTACCAGATAGTACTATTCCTATCATCATCCACCCTGTAAGTAATCCAGAGTCTTATGAAATTGTGGTCGAATATATTCAAAAGACAACGGGGTACTTGTGGGAAGTACAGAATAAGAAGTTATAGAGACGTTTTCAGCAATGGATTTGGTGGCGGGTATAGCGGATGGGCGATCGCGAGTACGAAAATACCATCCGTTACATCCGTTTGTCATCAGTTGCCTTAGCCGTTGCCACCGTCATTAAAAAATTCTTCATTGTCTTTGACATCAGTTGCAGGTCGCAAAGTGGTTACAGTCATAGCCTGAACAGTAGAATGAGCTTGCCAAGAAACAACCGGGCTACCGTGTAAGATGCCAGTCAGGGCAACGGAAAGCATAAAGCCACCAGCAGCAGCAGCTATTAAAGAAAAGTTATCTTTCACAGGAATCTCTCTGTAACAAATAGAACAAATATAGAGTAGCAAATGAAATCAGCGTTAGGGGGTAGTGGATAGTTGTTAGTGGTTGGTGGTTGGTGGATAGTGGATAGTGGTTGTTGGTAAACAATTCACTACTAACTACTAACTCCTAACCACTAACTCCTAACTCCTAACTACTAACTCCTAACCATTAACCCCTCCGGAGGTGTTTCCGCAAACGGGGGTTAACAAATTCGTTTAACCCTTCTCCTAGTAGTGATAACCCGACTACCATTAATGTCATAGCTAACCCAGGGAAAAGTGCAGTCCACCAAATACCTGTAGACAATGGGTTCAAAGCTATTTTTAAATCTTGTCCCCATTCGGGTGCTCCAGGGGGGAGACCTAACCCTAAAAAGCCTAAACCACCCAAGATTAAAATGGCATCAGCAGCATTCAGGGTGAAGAGAACAGGTACGCTTTGAATGACGTTGAAAAACAGATACCGAGAAAGAACTTGCCACGTATCAGCACCCATTGCTTGTGCTGCTTCAATAAAGACCTCTGTTTTAACGCTTACAGTGTGATTGCGGACAACACGGTAATACTGGGGAATATAAGCAATGCTAATGGCAATAGCTGCATTAAGTATCCCAGCGCCCACAACAAATGCCAATGTTACCGAAAGCAACAAACCTGGCAGTGTGTAGATACTATCCATAATAAACAGCAAAGCTTTATCCAAGTTACCGCCCATGTACCCACTCACCATCCCCAAAGGCACGCCAATAACCATGCTTAACGCTGTTGCCAGCACAACAACTTGCAAAGCTGCTTGGGCACCAAACAGGGTTCGGGAAAACACATCATAGGCTTGACGGCTAGTGCCAAACAAATGTTGCAGTGAGGGCGGTTGCTGAACGAGGTTACCTTTAGTAGCCGTGGGACTTTGTATCCATCCCCAGGATTGAAATACGGGAGCGAAGAGGGCGATAAAGATGAAAAATAGAGTTATGGCTAACCCAATCCACATGAGTGTTTGGGATAAGGTGGGCTTTTTAGCAAAACGTAAAAATTTTGGCGTAGGAGTTTTCGTAATGGTCATGTCATATGAAGTTGGGGTTAATAACTTCTGAATACAAGTGACCATTTTACATATCGGGTAGGTTTGTGCAATGGTGCAAAGCCACAAAGTTAATATTGGATTTGTTACAGCGATCGCACTTTTGTACTGGACTCATTCCCCAGTAGGGTGGGCACTGCCCACCAGATTTCTTTAGCACTGCCCACCAGATTTCTTTAGACTCCCAAAACGACCATTATCAACTAACTTACGTTGGCTGGAGGGAGATAAACGGGTATTTGGTCCTGTCATACATTTTGATATTATTCAGGGGAAAATATGGATTCAATATAATGGTACAGAAGAAGCTCTAGCTGAGAGGTTAGTTGAATTGGGTGTCCCTCGTTCAGATATCGTTCTTGGGTTTCATTCTCCCTTTAAACGACAATTTACCTCTTATGCTGTTGAGTGAGAAAATTAGGACTTACGCATCTGAAGTTATAATTTAGAGCTCGAGTACCAGGTGGGATGGTTTTTTGATGCGGGAAGAATGATGATAAAAAACGGGCGAGACGCCCGTTCCACAAGAAAAAAAGCCACATGATGGAGTAACCACAGCACTACAAGTTGCTAGCAATCAACTGGCGATATTCACTCTTTTGCTTGACACCTTTGAGTTCTTTCAACAACTCCTTATCCTTGAAGAACTGGACTGTCGGCGTTCCCGTCACCCCAGCGTTTTCAGCAATATCTCGGTCTTGATCGATATCGATTTCGACAAAGTGAATTTTGCCATCAAATTCATCTACGACTTTATTCAGTATTGGTTTGAGGGTATGACAAGGACCGCAACCAGGAGAAACATATTTGACAATAAGGAGGCGATCGCTTTCATGGAACAGCTTGCGTAACGCAAAACCTCCATGATGGCGGGTGGTGGCAATATCAAATTCACTTGCCTGCTGGTCTTCCGTTTTCTTCTGGGCTGGATGTTCTAGCTCATTATCTGGAGTTTCCGGTTTTTGATGGAATTCTTGAATCAATCCGTTAGAAGACAACCAGCGTTCTGCTAACATTGCTGCGGAACAACCACTACCTGCAGCTGTAATGGCTTGACGGTACTCGTGGTCTTGTACGTCGCCAGCTGCAAAAACACCTTCCACACTTGTTTCTGGAGAACCGGGTTTGGTGACAATGTAACCCACGTCATCCAATTCTATTTGACCCTTAAATAAAGAGGTATTGGGCTTGTGACCGATGGCGTAGAATAACCCTTTAACATGGAGTTCGCTTTCTCCACCAGTTGTGGTGTTGCGAATTTTGACACCTTCCATGTGGTTGTCGTTACCGAAAATATCTACTGGTTCTGTGTTCCAGTGAACGACAATTTTGGAGTTACTCAAAACGCGGTCTTGCATAGCTTTAGAAGCTTCAAGCCCCTTTACCCCAGAAACAGCAATAAATGTTTCTATTAAATTGAGGTCGAAGTAATCTATTGAACGATCGAAACCTTGGTAAACATAACTTTTTGGTTGATAGGTAAAATTGAGTAAAGCTTTTAATTCCTCAAAAGTTAAATCCTCTCCATTATAAGCACGAGTGGAGCGTCTCTTGAGCATGGTAATTTCCAGTTCTTCTAGCTTTTCTCCCCAATCAATAGGACTGGTGGAAGTAGGAATTTTTCCGCAGAAAGGAAAATTGTATTTATCTTCCAAAGATTTTTCTTGCATGACTTCAGGCAAATTGAGCTTACCAGTTGTGCCTGCTTGAATTTCTGTTGCGCGGTGAAAATAATTCAGCAGTTCTCCATCAGGAATTTGAGGATAATTTGTTTCTGTAGCCGACGGTAAAGCCGTGCGCCCTAGAGGTAAATTTTGTTTGATATCCAGCAAATCTGCTAGGGGGAGAACTGCGATCGCACCTTCGTGTTCGGGATCGATGTAAAGTAACTCATTGACAGCTTCATCAACGAAGCCGCCGATAAGGTGGGGGCGATAGTCTACTATAGCACCTGCTAACTCGATATTACCCAACAAATGCCCCGTATCCAAAAAAATCCGTCGGTAAGCCCTATCTTCATAGCGCCATGCCGAACGATAGAAAATTGCAGTAATGACAATTGCCAGTTGAGTTGTTTCCAAGCTAGGGTGCCAAAAACAAGATTCTTGCAACTTCTGCCAAACATCACTTTCCCAGTAATGCATTAAGGAATGGCTTCGGCACTGGTAGTTATACAGACCCGGAGGCAACAGAGGCGTACCGCGAGAAACTAAGTACATTTCCGCAGGGTACAAGCCACCAGCACTCGGGGCTGAACGAAGATACACAGCACTTCCCATAGAAGGCATTCTTGCTGTCAGCCCATAGCTACAAAACAGCAATCGCGAAAGCCTTTGCCACCATTGGCTTTCTGGATTATCGGCAAAAGCTTCTGGTTTTTCCTGGATGTAAGGTTTAAGGTCAAAAACCGAGCCAATTTTGTACTCTTTAAAGGGCACTGGTTGCTTAGACCAATCTAACTCCTTGTTTTTAGTGGCGATTGTCTGAGGGTCGTACTTAGTACGTTCGTGGTAGTGCTGAGCAATGGAATGGCGGAGTTCTGGCATAAAAGTTTCAATATGCTGCTGCTACATTATCTTGGCATTCTAGAGGCTCATCATTTAGTCTTAATTTGCACAAATGAGGAGCAAAGAGGTAAGGTAACAAGGGAATAGATACATGAGCGAACACAGAGGAGACATTTTTTAATTTTTAATGAAAAATTTGAGTTGCACGGTAGCTAAATAATTTTTTAATTTTTAATTTACTATTTGCCCCTCCTGTATTCATTATGTTCTATTGAGATGAAACAGGTGCTGTGTTTGTGCCAAACGTCGAGAATTACGCCTGTAGCTAGTACAGAAAGGCGCTTAGTATGAAGGATAAAGGATGAAATTAAAAGGCTTACACTGTAAGCTTTGGAGCCATTTACATTTGTGAGCCGCCTTTACGCGGACTTGTACTAGCCAAACCATAGTCTGCAGCAATCAAAATTAACAAATATTGAGCTATGGACAACTCTTCACCAGATACAGCTAATTTCCGTAAACTAACTGTGAATAGTCTAAAAAAGTGAGTGGCATGGTTCCAAGCTTTGTACTTACAAGCCAGAAGTTTCCCTCGCAATTCTCCCAACGCTTCTGGCTCTAGCTTACCACCTAGAGAGATGACCAACTGCGCGTCCAATTCAGTAAAAGCTTCAGCAAAGTTAAAGGAGTAGAACTTAAATGAACATTGCAATAGTCTCCGGTAGCCATCGTGTAGAGTCTCAATCAGGAAAAGTTGCGCTATTTATTCAAAATATGCTTGCTCAACCAGAGTTTGAGGGGGTGGAAACAGTGCTCTTCGATCTGGGCAAAAAACCTTTACCTGAATGGGAGGAATCGAAGTGGCAAGGAGCTGAGAAATGGAAGCTTGAATGGGAGCCGATTTCTAATAAATTAAAAGAATGTGATGCACTAGTCGCTGTGTCCCCTGAGTGGAGTGGAATGGTTCCTCCACGTTTAAAAAACTTTTTCCTCTTATGCGACAATAACGAATTAGCTCACAAGCCAGGGCTTATCGTAGCTGTTAGTTCTAGTCGTGGAGGTGCTTATCCAATTGCAGAACTCCGAATGAGCAGCTACAAAAATACGCGTCTTTTATGGATTCCAGAGCACGTAATTGTTCGTGATGTAGAGAAAGTGTTGAATGAAACATTTGAAGCAGTTTCTAAGGACGACAAGTTCATTCAAGATCGTCTTCTTTACGGTTTGAAACTACTTGTAGCATACGCAAAAAGCTTAATTAATGTTAGGGAAAGTGGTATTATCAATCATGAGGAATTTCCGTATGGAATGTAGATAATGAAGGGCTATATCTTTAATTAAAATTTTGTTAAAGATTTAGAAAATTAGTAAATGTAGAGACCAGCCATGCTTAGTCTCTACAAAAAATTAGTTTTTTATGATTGCTGTACCGATGCACTAGACAAAGGGACATTGCGAAACTCTATTTTGATATCACCTTGATAATAAGGACTTTCCAAAAAAGAACTGACTTCTAAAACTTCTATGTTGTTGACTTCTATTGGTACTTTATCAAAGGAAAAAATTGCTTTCAACGCAACATTTTTAATCAAGTTGTTACTCACACTGTAATAACCCGTACTACTACCAAATTTAACTTGTGTGGCAAGATTTTCATTGCCAGAACCAAATATTCTAGTTCTCTGAGATTCATTAAAGTTAGGATACAAAGAAATTTTAGCGTTTTCTTGCGTACTTATTATATTGAGAAAACACTGTATCCTCTGTGTTGTTATATCTGTAGTTGATTTTTGACAGCCTAAAAGCTCAAAGGAAATGCCTTGTTGTTCGATCGCATTAATTGGAGCCTTTATTTCAGGTATTGAAGATAAAGAAGGCAATGAACTTTCTGTAGGGGATGGAGATGGGGATGAACTTTCTATGGAGGAAGACGGGGAAGGTGATGGTATGGCTGTAGTAGATGATGGTGTTGGAGATAGTGTTGGAGATGAACTTTCTGTTACTGAGGGATTAACATTAGGCAAAAGTGTAATATCGCCAAAAAGTTTTTTCCAATTAAGAATGACTAAAGTAGTTGAAACACCACCTATAAAAACTACAACAATAGCTAAAAACGCCAAAATAAACAGTAGTTTCTGAAAATTGTTATTAGAAGGTTGGTTTTCTGAATCTTTTTTACGATTTTGAGTCATTTAAAACCCTCCAAAAAAAATAATTATAGCTTGAAAAGATAATACTTATGATAGATGTAATTGCAAAGTAAAGAATCGTATTGAACTTGAATGCCAAAGATTGGGGAAGCGATCTGCCGCTATGCTGTAGCGAAGCTATCGCAGCGTTTTACTCAACATGACAAAATATTCTGTATGCTCCACCTGAAGCACATTAGTTATCATCCAAATAAATAACCTTGGAATCTAGAGCGAGAAACATGGAAACAAAACAGCTAGGAAAAACAGGTTTATCTGTGAGTGCGATTGGTTTGGGGGCTATGCCAATGTCTATAGCTAATCGTCCCCCAGAGTCACAGTCAATAGAAGTGATTCATCGCGCTTTGGATTTGGGGATCGCGTTCATTGATACTGCTGACTCCTACTGTAAAGACGAATCAGACAAGCACCACAACGAACGTTTGATTCACCAAGCATTGAAAACTTACAATGGCGATGGCGATAGCGTTGTTGTTGCAACAAAGGGCGGCTTGATGCGTCCCAACGGGAACTGGACGCGCAATGGCGATCCCGCCCATCTTGAAGAAACCATTCGCGTAAGCTATGAGGCTTTGGGCGGTGATAAACCCATTGACATCTGGCAATATCACGCTCCCGATCCAAATTACACAATAGAGGAATCTCTTGCACCCGTGAAAGCCGCAGTGGATGCGGGAATGATTCGCTATGTAGGTGTTTCCAACTTTTCTGTCGAAGAAATCAAGCGGGCGCGGGATATTGTTGATGTAGTGTCAGTACAAAACCAGTACAACCCCTGGTATCGTCAACCAGAGTTTGATGGAGTGCTGGAGTATTGTGAGAGTGAAAGTTTGACATTTTTACCTTGGAGTCCCTTTGGGGGTAGCCGCCGTCATAGTGGCTTGGCAGATTTTCCCACAATTGCCAATTTAGCTCAAGAAAAAGGCGTATCGGTCTACGCGATTGTTTTAGCGTGGTTGCGTTCTAAGTCACCCTGTATTCTACCCATTCCTGGTGCTAGCAAGGTTTCCAGCATTGAAGATTCGGTAAGTGCTATTGATGTGAAATTATCTGATGACGAAGTTCAAAGAATTGATCGGGAAACGGCATCATAATCCGGTACAATAACAAGTTTGCAATGAAGATGATGCTTGCTGACAGGAGTTGCTAAATTATGGCCCGGATGTACTACGACGTAGATGCTAATTTAGACCTTTTGGCGGGAAAAACTATCGCCATTATTGGTTATGGTTCCCAAGGTCACGCCCACGCCCTCAATCTTAAAGATAGCGGTCTGAATGTAATTGTCGGACTATATCCGGGCAGTAAGTCTGCTTTTTTTAAGTCATCCGAGGGAGACATCAACTCTAAAACAAAATCTGGAGCAATGGGAGGAAATTTATTTTTTTGCTCGGGCGTAAGCGCCTCCCATCTATCTTGTTTTACCCAGGAGACATCAGGAGAACGATCGGCACCATTGGGGAGTTTAAAGGCAGTTGAAGAATCAAATACTTTTCCGCGTTTAGTTTGTCTATTCCAAAATACAAAATCAGCATTAATCTCTGAGTTAAAGTTTCCTGTTTCTCCTCCTGTTGGGGACATGATAATAAGTTCTCCGTTAGCATTTCGTTCAAATTTTATATCAGGATTTTTCCTGCACAAAAGATAAAATTGCTCGTCAGTAAGTTCGATCGCGGGTTTTATTTGTAATGTAATAACGTTCATGATGAGTAAAGAGTTAATAAACAATCATATATTGCATTTTAGTTCGACTTTAGTCACCTAAGTTTCTCCAGAGCGAACTTTTGAGAGAAAATTAAAGTTAAATTAAATGTGAAATGGCATGGAATCTGTTTTCTCTCGCATACAGGCAGTACAGTCGCCTATTATTCCCATTGTTGGAGAATTGATAAGAAGTAACCCTGGAACCATCTCTCTTGGACAGGGTGTTGTTTCCTATAGCCCACCACCTGAGGCGATAGAGCTTTTGCCTAAATTCCTCGCTGACCCAAAAAACCATTTATATCAAGCTGTTGAAGGAATACCGCCGTTACTTAGTGCTTTAACGGCAAAATTGCAAAGCTTTAACGGTATCGAAATTAACCAGGACAGCTGTATTGTCGTCACCGCAGGTAGCAATATGGCTTTTATGAACGCTGTTCTTGCCATCACCTCGGTAGGAGATGAAATCATTCTCAATACGCCATATTATTTCAATCATGAAATGGCAATTATCATGGCTGGTTGTCGTCCAGTGCTGGTGAAAACAGATGAAAATAACCAGCCTCGTCCAAACGCCATCGCTCAAGCCATTACTTCAAAAACACGGGCGGTTGTCACGATTTCTCCCAATAATCCCACTGGAGCAGTTTATTCAGAAGAGGCGTTACGACAGATAAATCAAATTTGTCGCGATCGCAGTATCTATCACATCAGCGATGAAGCCTATGAATACTTTACCTATAACGGAGCCAAACACGTTTCCCCTGGTTCATTTGCTGGAAGTAGCCAGTACACCATTTCCCTTTACAGCCTTTCTAAAGCTTATGGCTTTGCCAGTTGGCGCATTGGCTACATGGTGATTCCCAAACACTTGTTGGTTGCTGTGAAAAAAGTTCAAGATACAATTGTGATTTGTCCCCCTGTCATTTCCCAATACGCTGCCCTTGGGGCTTTACAAGCAAAAGAAGATTACTTAAAGAATAATATTGAGGCAATCTCTCAAGTAAGACAAGTCCTACTTACAACCCTGACTTCCCTACAAGGCTTATGTACCATTACTCCTGCTGATGGTGCTTTCTACTTTTTCCTCAAAGTTCATACTCAAATGAGCGACTTTGAGTTAGTTGAACGACTTATCCGCGAACATCAGGTAGCAGTTCTTCCCGGACAGACCTTTGGAGTAAATGATGGATGCTACCTGCGTGTTGCCTACGGCGCACTACAAAAAGATAGAGCACAAGAGGGTATTCAGCGATTGGTAAAAGGTTTGCAAACAATTGTTTAGTAGTCAGCAGGTAATCTAGGCGTAAAAGTAGAGGTAGACCGAAAACGTACAATCCAAAACCCATAATATGCCAATTATTAATCAGTTCATCACAGTTGAAACTACCCAGGGAATTAACATTCATAACATTACACCACAACTTGAAGCGATTCTGGCTTCAACGTCCATTACAAATGGTCAGATTTTAGTATTTTCTCGCCATACAACTACGGCATTAGCTATTAATGAATATGAAGAAAGATTATTAGAAGATGTCAAAGCTTATTTACGAAAACTGGCACCAGAATCAGACCGTTACTTACACAACGACTTACATTTAAGAAAAAATATTCCACCCGATGAGCCAGAGAACGCACACTCTCACCTAATGGCAATGACTTTAAGTACAAGCGAAATTATTCCTATAGTGGATGGTAAATTAGCTTTGGGTACTTACCAATCTGTCTTACTTTTTGAATTAGATGGACCGAGAAAAAGGACTGTCTTTTGCCAAATTTCTGGAGAGTGAATCTTTTCAGCCATCAAAAGCTAGAATCTTTTCCTGCCTTGGATGGCTGAAAAATCAAGAACTACCCTACCTCAAGCCATCCTAAAATCCTCAAAGGTTGGTTACCCAAACAACATATTTTCAAGTAGCTGTTATAAAAGAAATTTAATTCATAAATATATCTTTTTTTTAAATTAAAATACATAAACTTTTATAATTTTGATTTATGAAAACTCCAATGATGAATCTATTACCTAAAGCAGAGCTATTTAATTCCTACGAAGGAGTAAAAGTTAATACAAGTCAAGATAACTTAATAAGGAACTCAATATCTGACTTTACAAGTAGCCTGTAAGGCTTGTTGTCAACGCTTTCAAAGCAACCATCAGGAAGGAAATATTTTATGAGTAACAAGGAAAAGCAAGTGCTACCAGAAGATCCATCACAAGCAGAAATTGGCAGAGGTGCTCCTGGCAACAATCATTATGGAGTGCAAACGGCACAGACAATCGGGGTCAATGCTCCGGATGAAAGAATTCCTGCTAATACCCCCACAGAACTGAGCAAAGAACAACTTGAGGCTTTTGAAGAGCAAGAAGAAGGTAAGTTACATACAACAGACGGCTATGTCATTGATGAAGCCGGACAACTTAATAACTTTGCTATTGAGCCCCCAATGTATGTTGAAGGCGAAGAACCCAAAGCTTAAAAAAGGCTCTCTGTATGAAGGCTAAAGGATGAAAGTAAAAGCCTTACATTGCAAGCTTTACAACGATTTGCAATAGTTGCCTTATTTTCGCTGATGTATACTAGAATGATTCACTAGCAGGCTTTTTCTTTAAATAGAAGCACTTAAGAAACCCAATTTCTCTCACAAATTGGGTTTCTTAGTTGTCAAGGTGCAAGACTGCTACACGACGGCAAAAGCGCATAAAAAAGTAAAAATACTTAACCCAAAGGTAGGAGGCGACTTTATAGTTATTCATGCCAAAGTTATAGATATAAGCATTAGGATAAAATTATGGCTAAAAAATCCGAGCAAAATTTAGAGCAATACCAGGATGTAAGAGTTGTAGCTACTACAAGAATATGGGGTATAGCGATGGGAATGATGGCAATCTGCATTCCACTCACAGCTATTACAAGAACTGCTATTCTACCTTTAGCTACTATTACTGGTGCAGCCGTGGGTACAGTGGTTGTTTGGCGCTCTGATAATAAGAAATCTAAAAATAATAGTTATATATCCCAACAGCAGATAGAGTTGTTAGAGCAAAGAATGGCTAACCTGGAAACAATTGTTAGCAGTGAAGACTTTGATTTACGCATGAAAATTAAACAGCTTGAATCTGGCGATCGCAATAATTAAATGATTCTTAAGTTATATAAATTTGACTTTTTTTTGACAAATAGTTAGTTTCTAAAAAACATATATCTCATGGTAGATTGAGTTTATCGGTTGTATCTAAAAACAAGTTTGCCAACTATGAAGTTATATTAAAATTGTTTCAAAAATATTTAGAAATTGTCAAAAAGCCAAACATGGTTCTAAGGTAGAACCAGAGAGATATTACAGGGTAATTATGACAAATAACATTCAAAAGTATCGGTTTGTCTGTACTCTTACCTTTGGAGATATATATGGTCAAATCATTGTTTGGCTAATCACTATTGCCATAAGTTTAGCTTCTGCTTTGGCATTAATGGGTGCGAGACGACCGGTTTATGCTTTAGCTGCAGTCGCACTTGTCGTTCTGTTATCACTACCCTTCTTACTTTTTGCCTTCGTGACGACCTTACTGAACCATGTTGAGTTATCTCCTGTAGAACCGGGAACAAAGATGCAACCGATACCTGGAAACATTTCACAGCAACAACCAGTAGAAGCAAGAAGTTAGTGGTTAGTGGTTAATAGTTAATCGTTAGGTGGCTAATGGTTGATTTTGATAACAAACAACCACCATCTGGCAATACACATCCAATTTTCCACAACATCCCTGTCTATTGGCGGGGAATTTTTTTCACACTAGACTAAAAAAGTATGAAGGATGAAGTATAAAGTATAAAGGATGGAAAACAAAAAATTTCAGTACAAGTATAAGGATGGAAAACAAAAAATTTCAGTAGAAAAATCATCACTTATATTTCACATTTTATACTTTATCCTTCATCCTTTACCCTTTATCCTTATTTAAATATGCTTGAGCATGATGTAATTATTATCGGCGGTGGATTGGCTGGATGTCGTGCAGCAGTAGAGATTGCTAGAACTGACCCCAGCCTCAACGTGGCTGTAGTAGCAAAAACCCACCCCATTCGCTCTCACTCTGTCGCCGCACAAGGTGGTATTGCCGCGACTCTAAAAAATGTGGATTCCAATGATAAATGGGAAGCTCATGCTTTTGACACTGTAAAAGGTTCTGACTATTTGGCAGACCAAGATGCAGTAGAAATTCTTACCCGTGAAGCGCCAGATGTAGTCATCGACTTAGAACACATGGGTGTGAAATTGCCATTAAAATTTTTCCTTATCCGCCTCATCCTTCTTTGCCAGAAATAGCTACCATGTCTCACCACGCTCAAGCAATGCTGGCAACAAGCTTGGTGGCGCTGGCAGATTTAGATGATGTTGGTGGGCGCGATATCAAGCGACTTGATGATGCTGTAGATTGCGCTTACGAAAGGCTCTACCAGATGTTGGCACACCAGAAGGACGTTCCTGGAGTTCTTGAGCCAATACTACTGCTCGTTTTGGTGATTCGCTGCCTGGAACGAATGGCAGACCATGCAACTAACATTGGTCAACGTGTGGCTTACATTGTTACTGGTCAGCGTCAGTAAGAATACAATCGTGAGTGGGGTGGGACTGCCACCGTACCCGCTTGCTTGGCGAGGAGTTCACATTCGGTTGAATTGAGCTTGAGTTTTGTTTTGAATCCTACTAGCATAGAAATAATGTAAGGCATATTGACTCACAATGGAAGGAGAAAGAAAGCTGTCTATCAGGATTCCAGAGCAAGAACTAAAAATTCTTGAGGCATACTGTACCCAAACCTCAAGGACAAAAACCGATGTGTTGCGGGAGTATATACGCTCTCTGTTAAAGAAACTGAAGGATTCTGAGGGATTGTGAGCGTTATAGCAGCTAGTTCATTACCCTTTAATATTACCTATTTCTCTTGGTAGATGTACTTACTGTTTAAGGGATTCTATAAATTGATATGGTGATACTTATTTTGCTTTAGGTAAAAAATTTAGTAAAAATTATATAGATTAGAATTGCTTATAAAAAAGATGGGCAAATCCCATATGTCCTATAAAAATTAAATATTTGTTAATTAGCATACATTTCATCAAAAGCTTACCTGTTCTTAACCTTTTACGCTTACATTAGGCAGAAACAGCACGAAAGTTGTTTGCTATCTTACAGATGGCATTGGTGTAATTAATTAAGCAAATGAGTATCACACGTCGGGATTTCTTGCTGTTGCTAGGAGGGAGTGCAAGTACGGTTGCACTAGGTTCCCTAGGAGGATGCAACACAAAAGCTGCAGTGCAGCCTACCACACAAGATTTAAAAGCAGCATTTACGTTTAAACCAATTAAAGGTCCGATTCCCTTAGAAACAGCTGGATTCCGACCAGAAGAACAAATAAAGCAATACAAGACCTATGAGATACAGGATGATTTGATATTGCCAGAAGGATACCAATACCAAGTTATCGCTGCATGGGGTGACAAGGTAGGCGATTCTCGTTTCGGCTACAACAACGACTATTTATCATTTATACAAACAGGGGAAAACGAAGGATATTTATCAGTTAACTTTGAATACATTAGCGCCATACCTTGGATGCAAACATATCAGCAAGTGATTGGGAAATCACTGCCGATTGATGAGGTGAAAGCAGCGCTAGAAGCAAGTAAATCCGGAAAAAACGAAGTAAATGCTTTCGCATTGCCAGAAAAAGATTCAAAAAAGGCTCAAATACGAGAAATTTGTAAAGAAGCGCTTTTGGATCAGGGATTGGGTATTATCTCAATTCGGAAAACAGCGGATGGGAAGTGGAAACGCACAAATTCAAAAGCGGATAGACGAATTACTGGTGTGTCAGGTTTAGAAGATGGGCGGTATCTAAAAGCAACTGGACCTGCAGTCACAGTATTCCGCAAAAAGCAGGGCTTGGGATATGTAGATAAGTTGGGCACGCGCATTATCGGTTCTTTCGCCAACTGTGCTGGTGGAACAACACCTTGGGGTACAGTTCTCAGTGCTGAGGAAAACTTCCAAACTCAAGTCCCCGAACCAGTACACGCTGATGGTACATCCTTCGATCCCGGTAAGCGACCATTCGCTTTAGGTGATGAGGAATTATTCGGACAAGGTAATGTTTTTGGTCTAGCAGGAAATAAATATGGCTGGATTGTGGAAGTCGATCCAGCTAACCCAAATGACTACGGGACAAAACACACTTGGTTGGGACGGTATCATCATGAAGCCGTAGGGGTACGCGTAGAAGCAGGACAACCACTCGCGTTTTACTCGGGTTGCGATCGCAGGGGAGGACATATTTATAAATTTGTCAGCCGCGACAAAGTGAGCGATCCCAAAGATAAAGCTAATTCCCGGCTTCTGACCCAAGGAATGCTTTACGCAGCAAAATTTAACTCTGATGGTACGGGGCGCTGGATTCCTTTAAAAGCCGATACACCCATCGATCCCGATCTTCCCAGCACAATTGTTGGAAACGTAATTCGTTTACCAAAAGGTCCTGTAAAGGTAACATCCGCACAAAGCTCGGGGGGCTTCCAGCAACTTTCACCTCAGCTTCAGGGAGGGGATTTTGAAGTCAATCAAGACGTGCAAATTGCGGAATACAAGAAAAAATTCAAACAACTGGGCGACCTGTACATTGGCACTCCAGAAGAAAAACAAGGCGTTATTTTAATTGATGCTCACTATGCAGCTAATGCAGCAGGTGCAACTTGTACTGCACGTCCTGAAGATACAGAAATAGCCCCTAATGGTCACTTGTATATTAGCTTTACCTCTGGTTCACCTGATAGTGAGGGTGGTCCAGATACCAGAGTGTTCAATGGTCCCAAAGGTGAAACTCCCTATGAATATGGCTGGGTAATGCGTTTGGTAGAAGATGGTAACGCTCCAGCAGCAATGAGTTTCCGTTGGTCAATGCTAGCAACTGGTGGTGAACCTTCTGCTGGTGGTATGGGTTTTGCTAATCCAGATAATTTATTACTAGACACAGATGGTAGTGTCTGGATGGTGACAGATATGTCTACTGGCAAGATGAATAACTCTGTGAACAGCCGCAGTAGCAAAGACGGAAAACCAGCTAACTTATCTGGTTTGTTTGGTAACAATGCTTTGTGGCACATTCCTACCAGTGGGGATGACGCAGGTAGGGCTTTCTTGTTTGCTATCGGACCAATGGAGTGTGAAACCACTGGACCTTGTTTCGACCCGTCAAGGCAAACAATGTTTCTTTCTATACAGCATCCAGGTGAAGCCAATGGCACCCGTAAAAATCAACAATCGGAAACTAGAGAATTTCTTTTGACTACAACTACAGGGGAAGAATTTTTACAATCTCGTCAGGTGCCGATTGGGTCAAATTGGCCAAGCAAAGATCCTGGCACGCCCCCTAAACCGGCTGTTGTGGCTATTTCTAGGTCACGCGTTGTTTGATTGCTCAACCAGCATAGATGACTCTGAATTCTATTGCTGGTTTAATTTTTCTTTTGAAAAAATAAATTTTGATCGCTGCCTACCACCACTCAGATCATTTCTTAATAAATCTTTGGAAAGAAAAATACCATAAAGAATCAAGATTACAAGACAATAATCCTATGTCAGATGGCAATTATATGCTCTGAAATATTACCAAATTTACGACTTATTTCTACTTTCGTAGAGCAATACTTGCCACAGGCAGATCTGTTGACGGCAAATGCCATTGTAACTCTCAGTATTAATTTGACGCTTAAGTATATACTTACCTTTCTTCATGGTTTCACGTTACCAAAGACTGTTACCTACAAGAATCTACCTTTTGACTGAAGCTGAAGCGCAAGCACATCAGCGTGTTAGCACTCGAGAGCAAAAACTCCCAAGAGGTAGCATCTCGCGATGGCTATCCAGCATATGTTTGGTAGCTTTGGACTCAATCAACCACTCTTACTCCACCAAATCATTCCACAAGCATGATGTATTCTACAAGTCGCATACAGAACACTGACCAGCCTCAGAACTCTAACTCCACTGGTCAGCTTCCGCAACGCTTATTTACACGCCGTGAAATAATTCCCGCACGCAATGACGTTTTATGGCGCATTGAGCGGGGAGCAGTTCGGACATTAACGTGGAGTGAAGACGGAACATTTATCACTTTAGGTTATTGGGGAACTGGAGAACTAGTAGGCTACCCTTTGTCCAAAGTTAAGCCCTATCAAATTGAGTGCCTAACTAGTGTAGAAGCTACCATTGTTCCACCTCATTTATGGAATCAAGATATCAATGCCTTACTGTCTCATATTCAACAGGCAGAAGAACTTCTTAGCATAGTCCATCGTAAACCAATTTCTTTACGCTTGTGGCAGTTTCTCGTCTGGCTGAGCGAAAAATTTGGTCGTGACGTGGAACAAGGTAAACTAATTGAGCTAAATGTCACCCACCAGGAAATGGCAGAAGTTTTAAACACAACAAGAGTGACAGTTACACGACTTCTTCAGCAGTATGAGGAAGAAGGAATTCTATTACGCCACAAACGCCGTATTATTTTGCGATCGCAAGATAAGAAATAACTAACAGTAGTGGTGTTTGAGTAGCTTTAAATCACAATGAACATCTGGTACAATTCTCACAGAATCTGAATAAGTAAATCCCCCAAAAGATATGTATTTTGGAGGATTGTACCACAATGTGGTTAGTTGGTGTGAGTGAGACGAAAACAATGACAAAACTATCCAAGAAACTTCTGAAGTTAAGCCCTGTTGTGCTTGCTGCAACGGTTTTCACGGCAAATAGTGCTCTAGCTGGAGAAATTAACGAACAGGTGAATTCCGTTGCTCAATTAGAACAACAAAACCAGAACCTCGGTCAGGTTACATCTGTATCGCAGTTTTCCGACGTTCAGCCTACTGACTGGGCATTCCAAGCATTGCAGTCCCTCGTAGAGGGGTTATTCATCCTTAAGTTACTTACATAGTTTTCCTTTCCACGCACTCAAGATTGACAAATCTTTTGTGAGGCGAATGCAGGAAAATCAAGAGAATATGGGATTAGTTCCAGCAATGATTGGGATTGCCCATTCAATGGGAATGAGTGCCATTGCTGAAGGTGTAGAAACTCCAGAGCAATTAGCTCAGCTCCAAAGCTTAAACTGTGATTATGCCCAAGGGTACCTATTTTCTAAGGCAATAGACTCAGAATCAGTACTGAACTTAATTGCGGCAGCACCTCAATGGTAAATCCAAGGAAAAGATATGAATAAAGATCCATCATCCACTCCTGGCAACATTCTCATAGTTGACGATCAGCTTGATAACCTGCGAGTATTATCAACTATCCTGGCAAAGGAAGGATTTCATGTTCGCAAAGCGCTTAATGGACAAATGGCTCTGACTGCTGTAAAAACCTTACCCCCAGATATTATTTTACTAGATATCAATATGCCAGAAATGGATGGCTATGAGGTGTGCGAACGATTAAAAGCTAATCCAGAAACTAGCAGTATACCTGTGATTTTTATCAGTATTCTAGATGATGTCTTAGATAAGGTTAAAGGAATCAAAGTTGGCGGCGCGGACTACATTACCAAACCATTTCAATTTGAAGAGGTGGTAGCACGCGTACAAAATCAACTCATCATTCAGCGTCTTCAAATTGAACTTCGAGAAACTAACCAAAAGCTCTTAGAGCAAAATGCTTTATTATTATCGGAAATAGAAAAACGAGTGAAAGTAGAAACAGCTTTACAAGCTGCGAATAACAAGCTGCGAGAGTTAGTCTGGGTAGACGGCTTAACACAAGTAGCTAACCGACGTTACCTAGATGATTGCTTGAAACGTGAGTGGCAGAGGTCTGCACGAGAGCAAACGCCTCTTTCGTTTATTTTATGTGATATAGACTATTTCAAATCCTACAATGATACTTACGGACACGTAGCTGGTGATGATTGTTTGAAGAAGGTTGCTCGTGCTATTTGTCATGCAGTGAGGCGTCCGGCAGATGTGGTAGCTCGTTATGGAGGAGAAGAGTTTGCCGTTGTTTTACCGAACACAAATTTTTCAGGAGCAGTACGAGTGGCTGAAAATATTAAGTTACGGGTAAAAGAACTGAAAATTTCTCATGCTTCATCTTGTGTAAAAGATTATTTAACCTTGAGTATGGGTATTGCAACTAAAGTCCCCAGCCATAAGTCTTTGCCAGAGACCTTAATTGCTGCTAGTGACAAGGCTCTTTATCAAGCTAAACTACACGGGCGTGATGGATACTGTGCTTGTATACCTGTTTCTCGCAAAAATTCCTCGGAAAATCCCTCCGATATAAGAGAAATTAAATGCTGGCATAACAACTATATCTTTGAGGAAGAGTAAAATTTTAATAAAGAGTAGAAAAAAATAGTGATAATTCTGTAAAATGACACGAAAATGTACTATAGTTGATTGTCCAGTTACAACTTTTTAAAGTTGCTTAGTAAACAATTTGTGAATATCCTAATCAATAAAGCATTGTTTTTTAAAAATGCATTTACATAGAGATTACAAAGGTAATATTTTAGTTGTTGATGATACACCAGATAATCTGCGTCTGTTATCTGCAATGCTAACAGCACAAGGTTATGAAGTCCGTAAAGCATTAAATGGTAAAATGGCACTGACTGCCTGTCAGATGGTTTTGCCAGATGTTATTCTGCTTGATATCAATATGCCAGGTATGGATGGCTATGAGGTTTGCAAACAACTCAAAGCCAATGAGAAAACTCGTGAAATTCCAGTAATTTTTATTAGTGCCCTAGATGATGTGTTAGATAAGGTAAAAGCCTTTGATGTAGGAGGGGTAGACTATATTACCAAACCTTTTCATGGGACAGAAGTTATATTGAGAATTGAAAATCAGATTAATTTACGTTTGTTACAAACTAAACTTAAAGAACAAAATTTATTATTGCAAAAGACCTTAAGCGAACTAAAAGCAGCTCAAGTCCAACAAATTCAAAATGAGAAAATGGCAGCATTGGGACAGTTAGTAGCAGGAATTGCCCATGAAGTCAATAATCCTATCAGCTTTATCTATGGCAATCTTGAGTACGTCAGTCAATATGTACAACAGTTAGTCAATGTCATTGAAGTTTATCACGAGGAGTACCCATATCCCACACCTAAAGTTCAGCAAACAATTAAGGAGATAGACCTAAATTTTTTGATGAATGACGTGCAGAATTTGATGGGGGCAATGTACAGGGGAGCCGATCGCATTCGACAAATAGTACTGGCGCTACAAAACTTCTCCAGACTTGACGAAGCTGAGATGAAATCAGTTAATATCCATGAAGGTTTAGATAATACTTTGATTATGTTGCAGCATCGACTTAAAGAAACAGCCCATCGTCCCGCTATTGCTGCAATTAAAGAGTACAGTAGTTTGCCTATGGTGATTTGTTATCCCAGCGAACTCAACCAGGTGTTTATGCATATTTTAAATAATGCGATTGATGCTTTGGATAGGGGAGTGAGGGAATCGACAGACACAGCAGAAGGGGCAGACAAGGTAGCAAATTCGTCCTTGTCCTCCTTGTCCCATTCTTGTCGTACACCTGAAATTCGCATTCGCACCCAATTGACAAGCGATAAGACGACTGTCAAGATTTGTATTGCTGATAATGGACCTGGGATGGACGAGTCAGTACGAGCGCACTTATTCGATCCATTTTTTACAACAAAGCCTGTCGGTAAAGGAAGCGGGCTGGGATTATCAATTAGCTATCAGATTATAGTACAGAAACATCAGGGAAAAATTAGATGTTACTCATCTGTTGGACAAGGCTCGGAGTTTATCATCGAAATTCCCGTTAAACAAGCATTAGAGTATGCTGAGTGCTGAAGAGAGAAGGGAAACAAAACGATAAAAATCTTCACCTCCATCTCAAAACCGGAGTAGCCGTCTAAAGTTGGCACCGAACTCGCAAAACTTTTGAAAGCGACGTTCTACATTTTTCTATTGCATAGCATAATAGAATTGTGACTGATTTGTTAGACCCTTTACGTTCGCTTAAGGAAGGTCACTGGTTCAAGCTAATTTGCGGAGCCAGTTTCCAACATCTCCCAGCTGTCAGAAGCTTAACATTAGCCTACACTTTGGCGGGTGCTGACTGCATAGATGTTGCCGCCGATCCATCTGTGATTGCTGCAGCCAAGGAGGGGCTGCAAATTGCATCCGAGTTGGCTAGTAGATCTGGTGAGCAACTGGGATTTGGGTGGGGCGAAAAGAAGCCACTGTTAATGGTCAGCCTCAATGATGGGGAAGACCCCCATTTTCGCAAAGCTGAATTTCATTTCAGGAAATGCCCCACAAACTGCGACAGACCATGTGAAAAAATTTGTCCGGCGCAAGCAATTGTTTTTGAGGACGGAAATAGCAACTTTTCGGGAGTTTTATCTCAGAAGTGCTACGGTTGCGGTCGTTGCGTACCAATATGTCCATATGATATAATTTATACGATGTCATATGTATCAACACCAGGAGCGATCGCACCATTGATACTGTCAACTGGGGTGGATGCCATAGAAATTCATACAAACGTTGGGCGTTTGGCAGAATTTCAAAGATTGTGGCAAGCAATCTCGCCGTGGGTTGAGCATTTGAAGTTAGTAGCAATCAGCTGTCCAGATGGTGATGGTCTGATTGATTACCTTCGTGCTCTGTACAAGGTCATGAGTCCCTTACCGTGCGCCCTAGTTTGGCAAACAGATGGTCGTCCCATGAGTGGAGATATTGGCAATGGCACAACATTAGCCGCCATCAAATTAGGGCAAAAAGTCTTGGCAGCTAAATTACCCGGATATGTGCAGTTGGCAGGAGGAACCAACGGCTACACTGTTGCTAAATTAAAGGCAATAGGTTTGTTACGTCAAGGAAGAGAAAGAGGGACACACACACAGAACGAGGGAAACTACCCTCACTCCCTCATTCCCTCACTCCCTCACTCCTCCATAGCAGGAGTAGCTTACGGGAGTTACGCCCGAGTACTGCTGTCACCGATTCTCGAACAGTTAGAACAAACGGAGGTGAGTAAAGCCAGTGTCAAAACAGTTGTCCGTCTAGAAGAAGAACCTTCATTGCTCTGGCAGGCTGTCAAGCTTGCGTATTCTCTCGTTTCCCAACTCAAGTCGCAGCAATAGGGATATTCATCCCAAAATGCGCCTTTTGGACATTCTCGCTCAGGAAATACCCTTACACGGAAATGTCCTCGCTATCTCTAAAAACCGTCACCATAGAAAGCATGACGATTACAGAAGATCTCCAAAAACTGTTAGATATCTTGCCCCAAGACCTACGGCAAATTCTAGAAAAGCATCCACAACGAGATAGTTTAGTTGAAGTGGTCTTGGATTTGGGTCGTCGCCCAGAAGCTCGTTTCCCTTTGGGTGCTGAGTATCTGAGTGAATTACCCGTTACTCAAGAACAGATAGATGATTGCATTCAAAGAGTGGGAACTTTTGGTGGAGATAATCGGGCAGGAATTGAGCAAACCCTGCACAGAATCAGTGCCATCCGCAACCGAAACGGCAAAATTATAGGTCTAACCTGTCGTGTTGGTCGGGCAATCTTCGGCACAATTGGCACGATCCGCGATTTGGTAGAAACTGGAAAGATGTCAATCGATTAATTGAAAGAATTACTCGTGCCGATCGGAAACTGACAATTGTTCACGGACCTAGTGGTGTAGGTAAAAGTTCAACACTGAAAGCTGGTTTGTTGCCAGCTTTAAAACAAAAAATTATTGGCGATCGCTTGCCACTAACCGTTTTTTTGTCTGTTTATACTGATTGGATTGATACTATTGTCCACAATATAAATATGACATTTTCTCAATTTGAAATTAGTGACTTTTTTGAAGATATACAATCTGAAATTATCAAAAAAATAAAATTAATAACTGAGAAAAAATATACAGTTATTATTATCTGCGATCAATTTGAAGAATTTTTCTTTTTGAAGAAACAATCTCAAGAAAGAAGAGATTTTTATAAATTTTTAATTGAATGTTTAAATATACCTTTTGTAAAAATTATTCTTTCAATGAGAGAAGATTATTTATACTATCTATTAGAATTAGAACGGTACAGTCAACAAAATAAGACTGGATGCGACTTGAGTGTTATAAATAAAAATATTCTTGATAAAGATATACGTTATTATTTAGGAAACTTTTCCAGTCAAGATGCAATTCATATTATCAGAAATCTAACTTGGCGGTCTTATTATGAAACCCAGACTGAATTAATTAATCAATTAGTAAAAGATTTAGCTGGAGAAGTGGATGAAGTTCATCCAATTGAATTACAAATTGTAGGTGCTCAGTTACAAGCAGAAAACATCTCTACTTTACAAGAATATACTCGTAGCGGCGGTTCAGAGAAGCTAGTAGAAAGGTGGCTGGAAGAAGTTATTAAAGATTGCGGGCAGGAAAACGAATATATTAGCTGGCGATTACTTTTTGAGTTAACCGACGAAAAAGGTACAAGACCCCTTAAAACGAAAGCTGAACTTCTATCTGGATGTACCGAAGAAGAAGAGGGAAAAAATAAAACAGAAGGGCAAGAACTGCTTTGCTACATTCAAGAGAATAGTAACAACTTCCATGGAGACAAGGAAGCAAATTCCTCTTTGTCTTCCTTATCCGTTTCGTCCTCAAGATTGGAACTCATTCTAGAAATCCTTGTAGGTAGTGGATTAGTACTGCGAATGAGAGAAGAGTCAAGCGATCGCTACCAGTTGGTTCACGATTATTTAGTAGAACCTATTCGTCAAAAAAACAACTATGGTATTGCAGCCGAACTAGAAAAAATCAGACTGGAAAAAAAAAGAGCTGAAACAGCTCAAAAACTCAGTCAAGAAAAGTTAAATTTGATTTTACAAAAAAGACTGAGAGAAGCACGTTTGGTTGGTGTTGTGTTGACCGTACTGCTAACAACAATAGCAGGATTATGGTGGAACTCCAATTTACAAAAAAGAGCAGCAATGCGGCAAAGTTTAAGGGCTGAACGTAGTGAGACAAATTTGAAAATTAGTACTTTAACATCAGCGAGTGAAGCTTTATTTGCTTCCAATAAAGAATTTGATGCTCTTCTAGAAAGTTTGCGTGCATTTCAAAGTATGAAACAGGCAACTGGAGTTCAGACCGATACGCGGATGCGCGTGGCAACAGCCCTCCAACAGGCTGTGTATGGGGTTACGGAGGTCAACCGATTAGAAGGGCATCGTGACATTGTTTGGGCTGTCAGTTTTAGCCCTAATGGTCAGTTATTAGCATCAGGTAGTAGAGATCGGACAGTGAAACTCTGGCGTCGTGATGGGCTGTTACTCCAAACTCTCAAAGGACACAGCGATGCCATTACCAGCTTGAGTTTTAGCCCTGACGGTCAGACTTTAGCTTCTGCCAGTTTAGATAAGACCGTGAAAATCTGGCGCAAAAACCCAGTTACGGGAACTTTTAACCCATTACCTTTTAGAACTTTGGTAGGACACGAAGATTGGATCTACAGTGTGAGTTTTAGCCCTGATGGTACCTTACTAGCTTCTGGTGGCAGGGATGCTAGCATTAAGCTTTGGCGTAAGGATGGTAGCTTAGCCAAAATACTGCGAGGTCATCAAGGTTGGGTTAATTGGGTAAGCTTTAGCCCTGATAGTAAATTTATTGCTTCAGCCAGTGATGACAAAACAGTAAAACTTTGGCGGCGAGACGGTAGTTTGGTTAAGACTTTACTGGGGCATAAAAAGGGGGTGACTTCCGTAGCTTTCAGTCCTAACGGTCAAATGTTGACTTCAGCCAGTCGCGACAAAACAGTGAAACTTTGGCATCGATTGCGGTCTAATAGTCAAGACGGCTTAATTTTTCGTCCTGGGAAAACTTTAGAGGAGCACACCTCTACAATTTGGAGTGTCAACTTTAGTCCCAACAGTCAACAGTTAGCTTCCGCCAGTGATGATAACACCATCAATCTCTGGAGTGTTAACGGAGCCTTACTGAAAACCTTTAAGGGTCACAGCGATGCTGTTGCTAGTGTGGCTTTTAGCCCAGATAACAAGCTTCTAGCATCAGCAAGTTATGACAAAACTGTGAAATATTGGAGTTTAGTAGCTCCAAAAGTTCCGATTTTAAAAGGTCATACTGATAGGGTCTTGAGTGTAGCCTGGAGCCCGGATGGCAAAATGTTAGCATCTGGCAGTCGCGATCGCACCGTCAAGCTGTGGCGGCGATATGGTTCTGGCAGTGGAATGAAAACCGGGCTTTACAAAACTCTGACGGGGCACAACGATCGAGTACCTAGTGTTAGTTTTGACCCATCTGGTCAAATGCTTGCCTCTGCAAGTTATGACAAAACAGTTAAACTGTGGCGGCATGATGGTTACTTACTGAAAACCCTAACAGGTCATAAAGATGGCGTCATGAGTGTAAGTTATAGCCCTGATGGAATGTTACTGGCATCAGCAAGTAAGGATAGAACGATTAAGCTTTGGAACCGAGACGGTAAATTGCTTGCCACGTTAAAAGGGCACAATGGTTGGGTTAATAGCGTGAGTTTTAGCCCGGATGGTCAGGTTCTAGCTTCAGCTAGCGATGACCAAACAGTCAAGCTTTGGCGACGAGATGGTACCTTGCTAAAAACTTTTTCTCCCCATGATGGTTGGGTTTTGGGTGTCGGCTTCAGCCCTACTGACCATTTGTTAGCATCTGCTAGCTGGGACAATACCGTGAGACTGTGGCGATGGGATGGGACGTTGTTAAAAACTTTACTCAAGGGCTACAGTGATAGTGTTAATTCTGTCACTTTTAGCCCAAATGGTGAAATCATTGCTGCTGCCAGTTGGGACAGTACAGTCAAACTCTGGAGTCGTGATGGGACGTTAATCAAAATTTTCAACGGTCACCAAGCTCCTGTACTGGGAATCAGCTTTAGCCCGGATGGTCACACATTAGCATCAGCTAGTGACGACCATACAATTATTCTATGGAATTTAGACATTTATGACTTGCTCAATCGTGGGTGCTACTGGGTGAGTAATTATCTTAAGTACAATCGTAACGTTGACCAGCGCGATCGCACTCTCTGTAATCAGGCGATCCGCCAGTCTTAAAGATGGGTGATAGCTATAAGCCCATGCGGGTTTCGCTTCCCAACAGATGACTATCACCATTTTGTTCCAAAGCTGCTTCTTGCTCTAAATTTTTCAAAAAGGTTTGCAGCCGCATCCGCTCAATATAGGGCCAGCCTCCTTCTGACTCAATATTGCGAAGTAGTGAGTACAGTGCTTGACGGTTATCAGGCAAACTCTGCTGAAAAGCCCCTTCCCGGATTTCTTGGTGTAATTGCTCTATCTTTCGTAATAAGGCTAAAAGAGCAATAGCGTCTCCTTGACACTTCGAGCGTGCATCATATACGGCAGATGCGATTGCTTGCAATTCAGGTAATATACTTACTGATTCCGATCCTTTGCCATTGTTGCTCATCTAAACCAGCTCCATAAAACTATTACAATACGGGGCGTGCATGGACATTGATGTTTTATTTTCTGCTTCTTTGGAGACCCCCGCTAACTTTTGGTTTAAATTTAATTTACTGGAGGTTCCTTGCTTTCACTATAAATCGAGGGACTGATAATCGCTGCCACTAGGGCGATCGCCTTTAGTGGGACTGTTCTCATTTGAAAAACATATGCTAAATTTTACACATACATACTACTAGTATGTGTTAAGCAGGTCTTAAGAACGGGTTAGAAACTAGACCGACACAAGATGTGTTGTATTGACGATCACAGACTTGAAAAAAAGTAAAGTGCGATCCCAGCTTGTAAATTTGATATCAGAACGTTTTGATTTTGAGTTAAAAAAAATCGTATGATCTGGCTGATGATTCGCTGATTTCCCATAGAACAATGGGCTGTATGTTAAACTGTCGATTCTGCTGCCACACTGTAGCTACACATCCTGTCAAGGTGTTGTGCTCTGGAAAATTAGGGGTTTTTGACTCTGGCAAAGGAAAGCTATCCGTTAAAGCACGTTTAGCAAGCAGTTTTACTACATAATTAATAATTTTTTACATTGAGGTTAACCATGAGGTTTCGCGCTTTAATCGTGGCACTCTTGGCTGTGTGCCTGGGGTTTCTAACAGCTTGTAGTGACGGTTCAAACACTGCTAGTACAGATTATCTGACCTATGAACAAATTAGGGGCACTGGTTTGGCTAACAAATGCCCTCAACTAGCAGAAACCAGTCGCGGTTCTATTCCCATTGATTCCAGCCAGTCTTACACCATAAAAGAACTTTGCTTAGAACCAACCCAATTC
>NZ_BAAFZH010000046.1:0-47799 GCF_054684315.1 Scytonema sp. NUACC21
AACCAGTGATGGGGGAACCAACGAAGCTGGGGGTGTGGGCAAAAGGTACGGGGAAATCTTTGGGAACAGCATCCGCGTTTTTAGCGTTACCAATGAATGCACCCAAGTCATCACCGATAACCTCTGCCATACAAGTGGTGCTAACAGCAATCATTTTGGGCTTGTAAAGTTGATAAGCAACTTGCAAACCTTCAATCATGTTGTTCAGACCACCGAATACCGCAGCATCTTCAGTCATGGAAGAAGAAACGGCGGAGAACGGCTCTTTGTAGTGGCGGCTGAGGTGAGTACGGAAATAAGCAACGCAACCTTGAGAACCTTGTACAAAGGGTAAAGTACCTTCAAAGCCAACAGCAGCAAAAATAGCTCCTAGGGGTTGGCAACCTTTAGCGGGGTTAACAGTTAACGCTTCACGAGAGAAGTTCTTTTCACGGTATTCCCAGCTTTTTGTCCACTCAGCAACCCGCTCTACTTCTTCGGCACTGTGTGCGCCTTCAAACTGTTCTCTCTTGTTCTTGAATAATTCTTGATATTCTGGTTGTTGGAACAGTTCTACGTGGTCTTTAATTTGTTCTGGATTCTGTGGCATTGAAGTTCTCCAAGCGAGCTTAGGGTTAGTTTTGGGGAATTGGGTATTAGGGATTGGGTATAGGGGCTTGGGAAATGACTTCCCTCTTTTCCTCATCACCCCCATCCCAGGATTGCTACCTAGGAATACTTAGCGTGAAGGGGATTCTGCCTGACTCGTTTTATTTATTAGGGAGAAGGCAGAACCTCCCCGGTTAGTTTTTTTTTCTAATTCCCAGGTTGAGCCTGGGAATGTTTTTTGTTGAGGTTTTGCTTCCTCATCTTGTGTTACCAGGTAGTTACAACCTAGTAACACACAAGGAGTTGGTTAGACAGCAACTTTAGCGGCTTCTTTCTTCCAAGGAGTTGGAATAATATCCCAAGTGGGGCTGTTCAAAGCCAAATCCATGTCACGAGCAAAGATTGCAAAGCCGTCGTAACCGTGATAAGGACCGGAGTAACTCTTTTTGTGGTTTAATAGCTTTTAGCTGTGTAATGTTTGCTGCAATCAATGTAAAAGCCAAACACTGTTTGCGGGTAACACATTTATTTTTAGACTAAATTTAGGCTAAATAAACCCCAATGGAAAAACAGGGTACCGACAAATATCAGCAAGCTTTTGCAGACTTGGAGCCTGTTTCATCTACAGATGGCAGTTTTCTTGGCTCAAGTCTGCAAGCACAGCAACAAAGAGAGCATATGCAAAATAAGGTTTTACTGGAATTAGAGAAAGTTAATCAGCGTTTGAAGTCAGCAAAGACAAAGGTCACAATTAGGGAATCGAACGGAAGCTTGCAGTTACGTGCTACGTTACCCATTAAACCGGGAGACAAGGACACAAAGGGAACCGGGAGAAAGCAGTACAATCTCAGTTTAAATATTCCCGCCAATTTAGATGGGCTGAAAACTGCTGAGGAGGAAGCATACGAATTGGGGAAGTTAATTGCAAGGCATAACTTTCAATGGACTGACAAATATTTAGGAAATGAAGCTATTAGAAAAAATTTCAAAACTATAGGAGAATTACTGGAAAATTTTGAAGAGGAATATTTTAAAACTCACAAACGAACTACAAAAAGCGAGCACACTTTTTTTTATTATTTTTCTCGCACAAAACGATTTACAAATCCAAATGATTTAGCTTCTCCACAAAATCTTATAGCATCCATTGAGAAGATTGATAAGGAATGGGCTCGATATAATGCGGTTCGTGCGATCGCAGCATTTTGCCTAACATTCAAAATTGAAATCGATTTATCTAAATATTCCAAAATGCCAGAATCCAATTCCCGTAAAATTCCTTCTGATGAGGAAATATGTATGGGAATTCTGAAATTTGAAGAGTACTTAAATACTCGGGGACATCAAGTCAATCAAGATGTCAAAGATAGCTGGCAGCTTTGGCGGTGGGCTTATGGAATGTTAGCAGTTTTTGGCTTGCGTCCAAGAGAAATTTTTATCAATCCCAGTATTGATTGGTGGTTAAGTACAGATAATGTAGACTTGACTTGGAAAGTTCATAAAGATTGTAAAACGGGGGAAAGACAAGCATTACCGTTACATAAACAATGGATTGAAGACTTTGATTTAAGAAATCCGAAATATTTAGAAATGCTGTCAACAACAATTAGCAAGAAAAACAAGAACAATCATGCAGAAATAACAGCATTAACACAACGAGTGAGTTGGTGGTTTCGGAAAATTGGATTAGATTTTAAGCCCTACGACCTGCGCCATGCTTGGGCGATTCGGGCACATATTCTAGGCATACCAATCAAAGCAGCAGCGGATAATTTGGGGCATAGCGTGCAAGTTCATACCCAAACTTATCAGCGTTGGTTCTCCCTGGATATGCGGAAGTTAGCAATTAATCAAGCTTTGACAAAGAGGACTGAGATTGAGGTGATTAGGGAAGAGAATGCTAAGTTGAGGATGGAGAATGAAAAGTTGAAGTTGGAGATTGAGAAGTTGAAAATGGAGCTAGTTTATAAGAGGAGTTAAAAATCTATAGCATCGGTACAGAAATCATAAAAAACCTAGTTTTTTGTAGAGACGCGCCATGGCGCGTCTCTAAATTCACGAAATATCAAGGATTGCAGTAGAGAGAAAATGTGTGTTTTGCTCCCCTGCTTGACTACTGTACCAGCCTCTAGTCACCGTACTTATTAAAGCAATAGGTTGCTGGTTGTCTCTGTCACATACAGCATATTTCAGGTAAATGAAGTACACCCGTCTGACTTTTCACGTCATGTAGAAAACCTAACCCCCCAGCCCCCTTCCCTACAAGGGAAGGGGGAGAAATCAAAGCCTCTCTCCTTGTAGGGAAGCCAGTGCGTTGCTCTTCGGGAGTTGTAGCAACTGGCGTGAGAGGTTGGAGAGGGGTTTTCCAGATACCGTGAAAAGTCAGGTACACCCGTAGGGGCTCTCGGCCGTTCGCCCTTATAACTTATTACAAAATTATTTGCTTCTGAGCTATTTTATCCAGAATGCGTTTTTCTGCTGCTTCTAAGTGAGCAAGCGTATCTAACGTTTTTTGTTTCTCTTGCCGAATTATTTCTAAATTTTTAATAAGATAATCGCCACTTAAATAATAATTGCCATTACGTACTGTTTCCTCGTCTGTAACTTATCTTCCTGCAAAAGCACCACCTTCAAGTTCTTCTACTTTTTCAATCCAAGCGATCGCTTGTACGTCGGTCATACTTTAACTCCAACACAATTTATACGCTTCTAAAAATTGAAGCGCTTTTTCCCTTGTCAAATTAATTGTAACTAACCCGAAAGCTTTATAAAGCGTATAAAATAAAGTTGAGTTATCAGAACTTGATAATATAATATTGACCAAGTGGGCAATCAAAGTACCAGATTGGCAGAAACACTATGGCAAAGCGTAAGAAAAACAATCTCGAATGGATGAAACAAACGCTTGAACTAAAACCAGACCATCGTTGGGAAGCTCCACCTGGTTACAAGATTTTTGTGGCAAATCGGGGGGCAGTTCGCTTCAATGTACCTCAGAATTGGGACCTTGAGCCACAAGAAAATTCATTTAAGTTCCGCGATAAAAAACCACCTGACGATGATTGCTGTTTGGAAGTCTCTTTCAATCGCCTGCCACCCCATGACTGGAGCCTGTTTCCGCTAAAATCCATTTTGAAGAAAGTGGTGGAAAATGAAACTCGCAACGTAATTGCCAAGAGCGAGATATTTACCGTCAAGCGTCAAACTGCCCGCATTGTCTGGACAGAGATTAAGTTCATCGACACTCAAGCAGAACCACGGGAAGCTTTCTCGCGGACTTGCATTGGCATAGGGTCGAACGTTCAGTGCTTGATTACATTCGATTATTGGGTAGACCAAGCAGAACAGCTCACACCTGTTTGGGATGAAGTGATGCGTAGTCTTACACTGGGGTTATATATCCGCGACCCGATGACTGGTGTGGCTTTTCCAGACTAAATTTCTTGATTCAATTATATAGATGTGTAGAGACTAGCCATGCTTAGTCTCTACATTCTCTTCCCGTGTAATACTTGGTAAATTGTTATGCCTAGCAATGTGTTCTAAATAGTCAGCACGAGTTAAACCTAAGCATTCAGAGGCAATACCCAATGCCTTCCAAGTATAATCTGTCAACCGTATAGAACGCACCTCACGATAGTCCGAGTCTTTAATTGCAAATTTACCCTGAACATCCCTTTTCATCTTTTTCATCAGATCTTTTTCCATGTAATACACGGTAATTTTAGAAGCTTTTTGAATGGTTGCTAACCGTGTATCACATGAAAAATTCGTGGTTCTTTCGCACATATCTTGCTAAATTGTTAATTGCAGTTGATAAATTTGCTTTAATATCAAGGCTTACAGGCGCTTTTAGTCTAAATTTTCAGCCATCCGACCGTTTTGCATTCAATCATGACTGTTATGCTTGGCTAGCATTGGGCTCAAGCTTATTTTTCAATAAAATTAGCACGCTAAGTACGCAAGAACCGTAAATATTTGTAAAAGCACCTCTTTCCACGATAGAATTAGCATTCACGAAATCCGATACCTGGTCACCCCTCTGGGGAAGTCAAAAGTCAAAAGTCAAAAATTTATTTATTCAACTTTTCTTTAGTCGTTACTATTGATTTAGTCATACCCTTTCTTGCTCTTAGGGACTTCCAGATAAAAAATATCCAACTTTCTCTTGTGGTGCGGGCTTCTAAAGAGCCACTTATGTAGAACGAGTGAGGACGCCCGTCACACAGGATAGATAATTTTATTTCTTGGACATCCCCGATCGAGTGGCCTATCTGAAAATTGAATCTGGAATTTTGTGATAAAGTGTTGAAGTTTTTGAATAAATACCGACGTTTTATCACAAAAACAGCATATTTTATTTACCAACTGTGTTAAAGTGTAGGTGAATATTGACAATTACCGACGTTTTGTCACATATTTCAAGAGACAGAAACTCAAGCAAGTGATTGATTGCGATATGACTAAGATACAGCAGGTACTGGATCTTGCCCGCGAAGTTGGTGCGATCCGAGCTAAAGATGTAGAAGCACGAGGAATTCATCGAGAGTATCTAAAGCGTCTTGAGCAAAAAGGGCTCCTTATTCGTTCCGCACGCGGGGTTTACACTTTTGCTCATGCTGAGATTACAGAAAGTCATAGTCTAGTTGAAGCAATTGAACGAGTTCCTCATGGAGTTATTTGTCTACTTTCAGCCCTCAGTTTTTACGAACTCACTACTCAAGCTCCCTTTGAGGTTTGGCTAGCTATAGGTCAAAAAGCACGTACTCCTAAAGATGAGCTTCTTCCACTACGAGTTGTTCATATGTCTGGAAAAGCTCTAGAATCTGGGATTGAAGAACATGAGATTGAAGGCATACGTGTGCCCATCTATTCTCTTGCTAAAACAGTTGCCGATTGCTTTAAGTTTCGCAACAAAATTGGTCTTGATGTTGCTCTAGAAGCACTACGAGAATGTTGGAAAGAACGACGTTGTACGATAGATGAAATTTGGCATTATGCTAAGATTTGCCGAGTACAAAATGTAATGCGTCCATATCTGGATTCACTGGCATGAGCCGAAAGCCCTTAAGTAACGTACCTGCATCGATCCGAAGCCGATTACTTAATTTAGCGAAAGAGAGAAAAGAAGATTTTTCCTACTTGCTATCGCGTTATGCATCGGATCGATTTTTGTATAGATTAAGTCTGTCTCGTTACCATAAACAATTTATCTTAAAAGGAGCTACTCTTTTTAGAGTATGGAATGGTGAACCTCACCGTGCAACAAAGGATTTAGATTTACTCAGTTTTGGAGTTAATGAAATTCCACACTTGGTGGAAATCTTTAAAGAAATCTGCTGTATAAAGTATGAACAAGATGGCATACTTTTTCAAGAAGAAACTGTTGTGGGAGAGAAAATCAAGGAAGACCAGGAATATGAGGGAGTGAGAATTAAGTTAAAAGGAATACTAAGTAATACTCCTGTTCCACTTCAAATTGATGTTGGTTTTGGAGATGCTGTTACGCCTACAGCAACAGAAGCCTCGTTTCCTACAATACTCTCTTTACCAGTACCCGTTATGCAGATTTATCCTCGCGAAACGGTGGTTTCTGAAAAATTCCAAGCGATGGTTTCTCTTGGTATAAAAAATAGTAGATTAAAAGACTTCTACGATATTTTGTTTCTTTGCGGAAATTTTAATTTTGAAGGAGTTTTACTGAGCCAAGCTATTCAGGCTACATTTCAACGACGTAAAACTTCCATACCAAATACCGAACCTTTTGCTTTAACAGTGGAATTTGCCGAAGACTCGGACAAAAAGAAACAATGGGAAGCTTTTGTTAAGAAAGCAGGAATCAATGTTAATCAAAATTCATTAAATGAAGTTATTGATATTATTAAGAGTTTTTTGATGCCACCCTGTTTAGCAGTTTCACAAAATCAAGTGTTTAATCAGATTTGGACTCCGGCAGAAGGCTGGCAAGTTTCTGACTTTAATTCAATACCTAGGTCTTAGCTCGTACTTTTCACGGGATCTGGAAAACCTCTCTCTAAATCTCTCTCCTACAAGGAGAGAGACTTTGAATTTTGGGGTTGAAACCAAAAAGAACACAAAATAAAGGACACTTCGGCTTCCTACAAGCTGACTTTTCACGGTATCTGGAAAACCCCATTGGTGACAAGTTAAAAACAAGAAAATTTTGTCAATAAGTCTAAATAAAGAATTCAAAAAAAATGACAACTAATCCGGAATACATTGAAATCCCTCAAGAAATTGATACGAATTATTAACACTTCATCAGGGTTACAAATTACTAAAATCGCGTAAAGAAAAACTGGAGGTGCGATCGTACCACCAAAACAATTAAAAGCCCCTTCACGCTCATTGTGAAGGGCTTTTTTTTTGACTGTTTGTACTACACGAGAGGGGAGAAGCTGTGTTGAATTTACAAGACTTCTGAAACGAGCAGAAAAAAAGACCTACTAGGATACATAAGGTTATAGAAATGACAAGAGCCATAAAATTATCGTAGGGAGGATCGCTTATGGGCAGTGATTAAAATCGCTTCTATCCATTAACACTTCACAAAGAAAACAGCCAATAATCAAGGGTTTTAGCTATTGCCTTATCCTGTTTTGTTATACCTAAGCGGCACCACTTAGGTGCGATCGCGCCTGCGGAGTAGATTAAATTTTGTGTCGTTTTTGACTTTCTCAAGCCACACATTATATACTTCAGCCTAGTGTGTTAATTCAAATCGACGCACCTCGCCAGAACCTTGAAAACCGCATAACTTCGTTTAGGTGCGTCGATTGCTTACGCTGTAAGACTTTCAGGCTGAAAAAATTGATGCTTTTTTGATAATTTTTAGATATTTCAAGAGGTGCGTCGATTGAGGGGGGATGGAAACAATATTATAGCCACAACCATCCAATATGCGGTGAAAATGCTTTACACTGACCTCGCCCCGAAAGGGGATGGAAACCTCAAATCAACTCAGTCCGTTAAACCATCATTTATCCTTTGCACTGACCTCGCCCCGAAAGGGGATGGAAACCATAATGAGGGCGACCAAAAGAGATACTGCTCCCAAAAAAAACTTTACAGAGCACTCGCCCCGAAAGGGGATGGAAACAATCTGGTTAAATCAAAATAACGGGTGCTTTTAGGAAACTTTACACTGACCTCGCCCCGAAAGGGGATGGAAACTTTAAGGGTGGCATTATTTTCAGCATGAGTTAATGCTTTACACTGACCTCGCCCCGAAAGGGGATGGAAACTCGCGTTCCCAATCGGTAGGAGCAAACTCTACTTGACCTTTACACTTACATCGCCCCCGCAAGGGGATGGAAACAAGTTTATCTGTTTTGCCGCGTTTTGGATTGCGTCCTGTAAACTTCCCTCACCCCGTAAGGGGATCGAAACTTTTCTTGGGCAGCCTTAAGAATTGCATTGGCATCCGCCTTTTCACTTCCCTCGCCCCGCAAGGGGGACAATGACCCAAGCACGATAAGCGAAGCTTAACGGCTTTAGCCGTATCGCACCAATTAGGATGCGGCAATAGTTAGCGTGCTAAATTTTAGCGTTTTAAATTCCAGACCACGATCGCCCCTGCTTACGCAGTTATCAACGACACATTCATTACTGTAGCAGACGAAATTATGGATAATGGTACTTTGATAAGCTGAAGTGATTGATAGTTTTCCGGGAATGATAAGGTAATTAGTATCAGAATTTTTTCTATGACTAATCTTATTAAGGTAGAAGTGATTGAAGCCGAACTCGAAACGACTACGCTTAGGCATAGCGATCGCAAATATTATGTTCAATTGGGTTCACTTGTGGGGTATGTGGAGGTTGAAACAGTAGAATAAGATTTTCTGGTATTACAAGAGTCTGGCTTAAATGAAAAGCACCATTATCTAATTGAATAACGTGTATATCTTCAGGATATGTGGTTGCAAACTGTTCTAAAAAAATCTGAAAACAGATTGTATTAAGATGAGAAAATTCCCAAATGTAATATTCCCCGCTTAGTGGTTCTACCAAACCGTATAAATAGAAATTTTCTCGCTTCCACTGCATTTTGCCCAATGGTTTTACACCACGGAGGGTAATTAATCTTCCTAGCTCTGTCTTTAATCCTACACGACTTTCATCACCACACCAGTATCTAATTCTTCTGTGTTTATCTAATGGTGAGATTACATACTTTTTAATCACATCTAGATATTGTGGCAGTTTTTTTTAAATTCTGATTCTGCTTGTTGGTCGTGTTTTACACTGACTGCTCTTGGTACTTTTAACTTAGCTTTCATTCGATAACGTACTGTATCATGTACTACTTTGTATGAAGCTTCTACCCCCTCTTCGGCTTTTAACCATGTTCGTATTTCCTCATAACTTTTAAATCCTTGTGGTTCTTGAAGTTCTTTCAAAAGTTGTTCTTGCACCTCTGAATTAATGATTGCTGGTGTGCCACACTAGTAATCTTGAACCTTTGAGGATTAGCCAGCAATTCTCATATAAGCAACAGAACTTTACAATAAAGCGCAGTCAAATCTCTAGCTACACAGTCTTCCGAGAGGTTAGTAGGTGCGTTTTTGTTGCACCCACTAACGTTAGCGCTAATCTTCGTGATCCTCGAAGGGATCGCTCAATTCCTTGCTAGGTGGACCAAAGGAGGTGTAGATGGACATTGCGGTGATTGCAATTACGATCGCACCGACAGAAATGCTAAGAACTATTGCGGGTTCCATAAGAAGTATATATTACGAGTACTCTTCCTATAGAATATTACAGAAGATTAAAAATTGCTTAGGCAACTCATCTTAGGTGAACTATGGCACGGCACAGGTCTCGGTCTTTCCACAGTCATGGGTATTGTTAAAAACCACGGAGGTTTTATCAATGTAGTCAGTGAAGTGGGAAAAGGGACGGGGTTTCAGATATATTTACCCGTCTCACAGACAATAGAGAAAGATTGTATAACCGACTATCACCAATTAGCTTTGGGCAATGGAGAATTAATTCTTGTGGTTGATGACGATGAAGCAATTTCTGAGATTACAAAAACGTCTTTAGAAAAAAATGGTTATAAAGTTTTAGTTGCTCGTGAGGGCACAGAAGCAGTAGCTTTATACATACAACATAAAAAAGAAATTCATGTTGTGGTAATTGATATGATGATGCCCTCTATGGATGGTTCCACAACAATCCGAGTTTTGAAAAAAATTAACCCAGAAGTTAAAATCATCGCAGTCAGTGGGCTTCCCTCAAATCATGAGATGATTAAAGGTATTAGTCATAGTATCGCTACCTTTTTGCCTAAGCCCTATACATCAAATGAATTATTGGAAAATTTACAGGATCTTCTTCAGACAAACTAGTATAAAAGACGCTCAGTATGAAGGCTGAAGGATGAAAGTAAAAGTAGGGTGGGCACTGCCCACCACTATCACCTACCAAAAACTACAAAATACAACTTAACAAATCCTTGGTAACTGCTCCCCAACAAGCATATCAACAATACGCTCAGCACCAAAAGCAGTTTTCAATAAAACGATACCAGGAGGAGAGGAAATCACTTCACCCACAAGACAAGAATCTTTCCCTGCTGGATGGGACTTCATAGCTGATAAAACAGTTTCAGCATTCTCTTCTCCCACAATCACCACTAACTTACCTTCATTTGCAAGATACAATGGGTCTAAACCCAAAATTTCACAAACACCCTTGACCTCTTCGCGTACTGGTAAAGCCTGCTCATCCAAGCGAATTCCTACTTGAGAACTCAAAGCAAATTCATTTAACACTGTGGCTAAACCCCCACGTGTAGCATCTCGCATTGCACGAACATTAGGACAAGCATTCAAGATAGTTTCAACTAAACCATTTAACGGTTGACAGTCACTTTCAATCTGAGTTTCTAATGCTAATTCTCCACGGGCAATTAAAATTGCTGTACCGTGATTGCCCAATTCACCATTAACAATAACTGCATCTCCAGGTTGAATATTACGGGCAGAAATAGCAACTCCTGCCGGAATAACACCAATACCAGCAGTATTAATAAACAATTTATCTGCGGCACCACGATGGACAACTTTCGTGTCACCCGTAACAATTTGTATACCAGCTTCTTGAGCAGCAACTTGCATACTTTCAGCAACACGCCGCAAAGTTTTGACAGCAAGCCCTTCTTCTAAAATAACGCCACAACTTAGATACAAAGGTTTGGCACCACTCATTGCTAAATCATTGACCGTACCATTGACAGCTAATTTTCCAATATCACCACCAGGAAAAAACAAAGGGTCTACAACATAAGAATCAGTGGTAAAAGCAAGTCTATCTCCCTGCTGTAAGAGATTTGCTAAATTAAAACTGGCTTGGTCTTCTAATTCTGAAAGAATCGGATTCTCAAAATTTTTCACAAAAATTTCGTCTATCAAATCTCGCATAGCTATACCCCCGCTTCCATGTGCGAGGGTAATATGAGTGTCAGTCACTTTACCCCGACGGCAAAACATTTTGCCTTTTGGAAATAAGAAATGCTGTACTGAATTTGAAGAGGAAGAATTCATATTAAATGAGCAATAAATTGTAAGAATTAGGAATGTCCTTTGTCATTTGTCCTTTACGAATGACGAATGACGAATGACCAATGACGAATGACCAATGACCAATGACGAAATTTATTTATATCGACCTACTTACGAATTGGGAATTAAGCTGAAGTCCCAAACGATTACCTAGAGTCACTCCCAAAACCTTAAGGTAATTTCCCAAAGCCAGCTGGTTTGTTTCCCAGCTTTTGAGTGCTTCTACCACATCACCTTCAGATTGCTGTAACTCTTGTGCAAGTTCGACGGCGTTTGTAACGGCTTTGGAAGTACCAGCTGCCGTATGCGGACGGACAAGAAATGCCGCATCACCGATGAGACAAACTCGCTCGAAAGCCATACGCGGTACTGATAAATCGTAGATTGGCTGAATAAAAGGTTGTTCTGTAAGCTCAAAAAGATACTGAAACACTGGTGGTAAAAATTTCTTTGCTTCTATACTTCGCTGTTGTATGACTTCTTCGCGGGCTTCTCCTGGAGGCATAAAAAACTCTCGGACAATCCCTTGACGAGTGGTCATCATTTCACCTAACTCTTCAGTGGAAACATGAAAGTACCAAAGCCAGTTAAAACGGCGTTTTCCTACCTCTAGTTCCCCATTGAGTCCCGGTACCAAATAGCACAGTGCTTGCATACTTGGTCCGTGATAAAACGTGAAGTTGTTAGCGAGAAATTCTGCAACTTCAGGCACAAGAACACTTTCGTCTATCAATCCTCGCCATGCAACGTAGCCTGCATATTCAGGAACAGCGTTTGGTAACAGTTGCTGACGAATGGCAGAACCAGCACCGTCAGCCCCAATAAGTAAATCGCACTCCTCTTCTTGCCCATTTTCCAAGCACACCTTCACGCAGTTGTCACTCTGCTCGAAACCAACAACCTTATTCCCTGGATGATAGAACTCATTTGGGAAATCTTTCCTGAGGTGACGGTAGAGCATATCCCAGGAAGTCATGAGTTGGGGCGTTGATTCTTCCCAAATTATGCTGCTATCAATCAGTAGAAACTGTCTCTTCTCAGACAGAATACTCACTGCTTCTGTTGCAGCAATACCATGTTCTGTTAAAAAGCGATCCAGTTCCAATTGTACAACAAGACCTGCACCCCGACTCTGCAAAACACCAGGTGAACGCTCAAAAATTCTCACATGACAACCAATATGGCGCAATGCCAACCCCGCACACAGACCACCCATTGAACCACCTGCAATAATGACGCGCAACGGTTGAGAGTTTCGGTCTGCGTAGACTTGACTATCTGGCATGGGGTTATATGGTAAGCTCTTCAAAAGAATATCCTACCTTCAATACAAAATAAGTAGGTCAGTAAGAAAAAACGTCACTGGTAAGGGTCGTCCTTAGTCATTTGTCATTGGTCATTTGTAAGGGTTTTCAATGCATTTACGTTTTGTAACATATTTCTGTTTATTTACGCCGACTTACTTATATGTTGATTTACACCTAGCTACCGATCGGCTAAAATGCTCCCTCAATATAAATGGTGTACCCTAAGAAGTATGAAGCTGGTATGTACTAATAATATGCACTGCCCTCCTTCTTGGGTTCATTTGTTCTCATCTTGTTCTTTTTAATACACTTCAACCACCTCACTTATTGAAATGCACTACGGCTGGCACTCGATGATTTTGAACTCCGCGCTGTGCTGTTTGCGCTGCATTTCCTGTTGTCTCCATAGTTCTGCTAGTTTTGTAAGCAGCGACTCTATCTTATTCCTATGTCCAGGTTTCGGGGTACATCATACTAAGGTCTTCGGTTGTACGACTAGCAAGCTTGCTGTAGACACCTTCGTAGCCATCTGTCATCTGCTTAATCGTGAAGTTTCTCAGCACATGCTCTCGGCAGGCGTAGCGGTTTAGCTCAGGCACTCTATCAATGGCAGAGAGACAGTCTTTGACTGAGCGACACAAAAAGCCTATCTTACCGTGGACAATTACTTCAGGCGTCGAACCTAGTTCCATAGCAATGACTGGTGTACCAACTGCCATAGACTCAATCATTACTAGTCCAAACGGTTCACGCCAGGTAATCGGGAATAAAGTTGCAACTGCTCCTCCCATCAGGAGGCTCTTTTCAGCATGGTTAGCTTCTCCCAGGTATTCAATCTGCGTTCCATCAATGTGAGGTTTGATCTGTTGCTCGAAATAATCCACATCAACTACATCGACTTTACCTGCTATCTTTAAGTGCCAGCCCGAACGTTTAGCAATTTCGATCGCTAAATGCACCCCCTTCTCAGGTGAGATTCGACCCAGAAATGCAAGATAGGGAGACGACTCTGCCTGGGGGTAAAACTTGTAAGTCATTGGATCAATGCCGTTGTAGACAGTGGCAACGTAATTGAGTCCCACTCTTGGTTGTCGCTGCGCGTTGGAAATGCTGACAAACGGCTGAGAGCGAGCATACTTGAACACCTTTTCACTATCTGGCGTCAAGATGCCATGCAGCGTATGAATGGTCGGTGTCTCCACCAATCTGGCGTAGGGTAGGGCAGGGTAGCCAACGTGAGAGTGAATGACATCAAACTTGTGCGCCTGTTCGTACACTCGCATTAGCTGCAGTGTTTCGTAAACGCTTGGTTCTTTAACGGTAGGGTCTAACCTCAATGCCTGTGAGTGAACAGATTCTATCTTGGCAAAACTACTCGAATCACCCGATGCAAACAGAGTCACTTCATGACCACGACGAATGAGTTCTTCAGTCAAGAGACTAACCACCAACTCAACTCCTCCATAAGCAGGAGGCGGTACTTGTTCCCATAAGGGAGAAACTTGAGCGATTCGCATCACGATCTCTTCAGAATGTATACAACTAGACCTAGGGCAAACCATAGTGCTCGGCGGCACTGCAAGATGGGTTAGAGATAGAGAATTCATACTGAACCAAGAGTCCTGCAGCAAAGTCGTTAGACACTACAAAAAACTAACCTGCTTTGCAGCACGAGCGCGTAGCTTGGCAAGGCTTTGTTTTCCGCAGCAACCAATATTCGAGCAGAGGGAATCAGAATGCTAAAGGCGGAAGGGTCAGCCGTCTCTGCTGTAGGAGGGGAAGCAAGCCCAAAGATGGGACGAAAGTCAAATCTCAGGCATTCGCCGTTGAGTACAGAAGCCAACACTGTACCTGGTACTCCAGGTCAGTGTGGGTAGTTCACGTCAGTTATTATTTATCATTGCCTGAGTGATTGCTATTTAATTTGAGGTGTCCGCTACTCACTGTTAGCTGTTGATTGCTCCAATGTTGTAGGTAAATTAACTCTAATTCGTTACCTACTTTAGAAAAAAAGTCTATTTGCTGCAATTGCAAAATGACAAAAATACGGAAAAAGATAAAAGCTACAACTGCTATAGTAATTCCCGTTGCAGAGCTAATGAGTGCCTGTCCTATACCAGCAGTCACTAGGAAGAAATCCGTTGTCCCTGTTTTCAGGTTCGTAAAAGCGGTAATTAAACCAGTCGCTGTGCCTATGATACCTAACAAGGGTGCGATCGCTATGACGCTTTCCAGTAACCGATTGCCTCTACGTATCTCTACGCATTCTTTATCGCTAGCAGCTTTTACTGCCAAGTGAAAGATTTCGGGAGAAGAATTTTTCAGTTTGAGAGGTTCTAATAAAAAGCGACCAATGGCAAGATGGTTAGCTCGTTCCGCAATTGCTTCCGCCTTTTCTAAGTCAATCTCTGCTGTTGCCAACACTTCTCGCACTAACCTTTTCTCTCTAATCACCAAGTTACACCAGAACCACACCCTCTCCAAGGCACAAGCAAGTGTCACAATAGATAAAGACAAAAGAGGCCACATGACGAGACCGCCTGCCAGGAAGGTGTCGTATATTCTGGTCATACTTAATTTTGTTCAGCGCTTTTTTGTCAAAAATGATGCTTATTCTAGCTAAGAATACTTGAAATTGTTGGTTTTTTTAATTAAGATTCTTTAAAGTAAAGATTAATTTTTGGTTAAGATGTACAAAAACTCTATTTAAAAGGTAAACAAGACTAAGGAAGAATAACAAATAGCTAATAATATAAGAAACGCTTCACAATTCTTAAACATCAACTTTTTTTGAACAATGGCAAGAGATTTGCGCTTATTCATTAAACTTCTAGAAGCAAAAGGTCAATTAAAGCGGATTTCAGCCCCAGTCGATCCAGACTTAGAAATAGCTGAAATTGCTAACCGAATGCTGCAAAAAGGTGGACCGGGGCTTGTTTTTGAAAATGTCAAAGGGGCATCCTTCCCAGTAGCGGTAAATTTGCTGGGAACAGTAGAACGAATATGTTGGTCAATGAATATGCAGCATCCTCAGGAGTTGGAGGAACTGGGTAAGAAATTAGCCATGCTGCAACAACCAAAACCACCCAAAAAGATTGCTCAAGCGGTGGAGTTTGGTAAAGTGCTTTTTGATGTATTGAAGGCAAAACCAGGACGCGACTTTTTCCCTGCGTGCCAGCAAATCGTGCTTCAAGGGGATGAATTGGACTTAAATAAGTTACCCTTGATACGCCCTTATCCAGGTGATGCAGGTAAAATTATCACTTTGGGATTGGTGATAACTAAAGATTGTGAGACAGGTACACCTAATGTAGGAGTGTATCGCTTGCAACTACAATCCAAAAATACGATGACCGTTCACTGGTTATCAGTGCGGGGTGGGGCAAGGCATCTACGCAAGGCAGCAGAACGTGGAAAAAAATTAGAAGTGGCAATCGCGTTGGGCGTAGACCCCCTAATTATCATGGCAGCTGCGACACCGATACCTGTAGACTTATCAGAATGGTTGTTTGCTGGGCTTTATGGTGGTTCTGGGGTGCGATTGGCAAAGTGCAAGACAGTAGATTTAGAAGTCCCTGCAGATTCGGAATTTGTATTGGAAGGAACAATTACACCAGGGGAAGTTTTACCGGATGGACCATTTGGCGACCATATGGGTTATTACGGAGGGGTGGAAGATTCACCTCTAATTCGCTTCCATTGCATGACTCACCGCAAAGATCCAATTTATTTAACGACATTCAGCGGACGCCCACCAAAAGAAGAAGCTATGATGGCGATCGCCCTAAATCGAATTTACACACCCATTTTGCGGCAGCAAGTTTCAGAAATTGTAGATTTCTTCTTACCGATGGAAGCTTTGAGTTACAAAGCAGCAATCATATCTATCGATAAGGCATATCCGGGACAAGCACGACGGGCAGCTTTAGCATTTTGGAGCGCTTTACCACAGTTTACGTACACCAAGTTCGTGATTGTAGTTGATAAGACAATTAATATTAGAGATCCTCGCCAAGTGGTATGGGCTATTAGTTCCAAAGTTGACCCCTCACGAGACGTGTTTATTTTGCCAAACACCCCCTTTGATACTCTGGATTTTGCCAGTGAGAAAATTGGTTTGGGTGGAAGAATGGGCATTGATGCAACAACAAAGATTCCTCCAGAAACCGAACATGAATGGGGTGCTTCCTTAGAATCCGATCCAGAAATAGCAGCAATGGTTGATAGACGTTGGGCTGAGTATGGTTTGGCTGATTTGCAGCTTGGGGAAGTCGATCCAAATTTGTTTGGTTACGATTTTAAGTAAGCCTAACGCATATCTTGCACCATCGTGTTACTGCGAAAATCAAAGCTCAGAAAGCTTATTATCAAAGTAGGGCGGGCACTGCCCACCAGGTCTTATTGAGAAAGTGCAAGATGTCAGGTAAGACAATACGGTTCAGTTAGCGCGAAAAGTACCATCCACCGTAGGTTGGGTTGAGGAACGAAACCCAACACAATCGGACATTTATTGAATTAATCTGCCGCTCAACCCAACCTACCATTCTTTAATCTATACAGTTAAATTCTGTTCAGACGAGCTGTGTGAAGCTTCTCTAGACCAAAAAGTTGATGCCAAAGGTCAGACGTGGGATTTCGGACAGATTTAGCTAAATAGTTACGACCAATAGCTTTTTATAAAGTCACGAATATCTCCAGCAACAACCGCAGCACAAGACTCAGGTAAATCATTTCCACCACGAGCGATGGTTTTCAACTCAGATCTGGAAATATACTGAGAATATGCCTGACTCATGTCCATAACCTCTTTCGAGTCTTTTCCACCTTGCAAAATTAAAACTGGAGCTATTATTGAAGACAATTGGTCTTGCAGTAACTCTGCTTTGATTTCTGGTTGTTGCCGTTGAAAGAGTAACTGGCAGGTAACGGGATAATTGAGCATCGCCTCACGCAACTTCCAATACCTTTCAATTCGCTCATTCCAACCTAAAATTTTAGTGATTGGGCGCAGTACTCTCAATATTTGAAACAATGCTGGTGGAAATTTTATAATGCGCTGCATATTTTGCAACCGCTTTTGTTGTCCTGCTACCGCTATGCCTTCTGGTGATAATAACACCAAACCATAAACTTGCTCTGGATACTTTAAAGCATAACTAGCAGCTATCCAACCCCCTAGAGAATGTCCCACCAAGTAGACGCTTTCTAGCTTCAATGCTTGCAGGAATTCTGCCAAACACTCTACATGAAAATCTATCGAATGATGGATGTTTAGACGCTCTGATTCGCCAAATCCAAATAAGTCTGGTGCAAAGCAATGGAAATCTTTTGAAAGCGATTCCATTAAGGATACCCATTGACTGCTATCGTTCCAGGAACCATGTAAAAAAACAACGGGAATTCCTTGACCAACTTCACGCCAAAATAAAAGCCCTTGAGAGAGCTTTCTTCGGGAGTTACGGAATAGAGAGTCCATATTAGCTATTTAATATAGTGATTAACACTAGCAGATTTTACATTAGGATTTGTTATTAGATAACTGTTAGTAATTAGTTGTTATCTTCCCAACCACTAACTACTAACCACTAACCATTAACAAATAACCCATTTTACGCCAGTGTCGTCAAGCCATTTAAATAGTCCTGCAATTGGCGACTGTGGTCGTGGGACATTTCTCCCGGTGGAAGGGAATCAACAGCAAAAGCTTGGATTTCCATAACTTCCAAAGTATCCTGAACCTCCATTTGTCCCCGTACATCCGCTTCAACAACAATACAGATGGAGTGAATTCTGGGGTCGCGGTCTGGCGCGGAGTAAACACCAACCAAACGACGAATTTTAGCCAATTCCAGCCCCGTTTCCTCCATTAACTCGCGTTGGACTGCACTTGGAACATCTTCTCCCCAATCCACCATACCTCCAGGCAATGCCCACAGACCATTGTCTCGTCGCCGGATTAAAACAATCCGACCATCCGGCAATATTGGGATAATGCTTGTGCCTGGGACGGGATGGCGGAAGATTATGCCCAGTACGGTTTGTCCAAATCGCCATAAACTACGTGTGGACTGAACAGCCACATCCATAAAAGCAAGATTGTTCAATGTTCAAATTCTGACTTTTAATGCAGAGAACCCCATCACGCAACACTTTTTCAACGGAAATGTTGAGTTGTATCTTATACAACGGTGTTGATAAATTGGGCTTATATTTTAAAGATTACCTCAGAAAACCATGATTTAACCAGCAACGAAAAATACTGTTTTTCACAGATATTTTTGCAAAGCACCGAGCAAAATTGGTTCTCAAGTTCCATTGACACAAACATTATAATGCGTTACTATAGGTTGCTGTTTAAAAGATCGACGTTGCCCAACTAGGCTAAGATATTAAGTAAGATCGACGGTAGATACTGCCTACATCAAGCCTAGGGCAGGTTTTTTGTTGTTTATTAATGAGGTGAACATGGCTAACAATATTGTTACAAAACGTCAAGAATGCTTGACTGATAAAGATAAATAGTATCCATAAGAGTGGCTAATCTGTGCCTGGTTTTTACCAATGCTGTTGGGCGGGGAAACTCATGCAGCTGGTAGTTTGCTCCGTCATGGGATGGAAAGCATTGGAAAGAAGCTTTGGTTATAGGGAACAAGCACGCTACTGCAATCTGCAAACAGCCTGGGTGCTGCCATCTTTACCTGGCTCATTGCAAAGTTCTTCTTGCACGCCTAGGAAGATGAAATGGCTGTAGATTCCATGACAACTGATTTTAACGGTAAACAACTGACAAGCGTGCAATATCCGACCACTTATCAAGCCATAATTTAAGTATGTATATCCCCGAAACCCCAGATGGACAATAACAAAATTGAGGTAACTGGAATCAGCGAACCTCTCCTCAGGCTGATTGATGAGCGAGTGAGTCACTTTGGAGGTGACAGAGCAGCATATATCCGCGATTTGATTGAAAGGGATATCTTCGGCACATCACACGAACAGAAACAACAGAGTTCCGAGCTTAGTACAAAGCGTACTTTTGACCCACAACAATGGCAAGCTGACATGAATTTGTTAGCTCAAGGTGCGGAAAAAATAGCAGTTTTACCGCCAGAAGCATTTACCCGTGAAAGCATTTATGGGAATCATGATTGATGCTATTCATGGCAGATACAAACATCTTATTACGGTTCGTTTCTCCTTCAGATCCAAATCATATTTTGGTTCGTGATGCCATCTATTCTTTACTGCAAAGGGGAGAAGAAGTCTGTTACACATCACAAATTTTGGGAGAATTTTGGAACGTATGTACGCGACCCACAACAGCACGGAGTGGTTTTGGCTTATCAATTGAGGAGACAGATCGGAGAGCGCAAGTGATAGAGCGGTACTTCACTTTTTTGCCTGATGGTACAGAAGTTCATACACAATGGCGGCGTTTAATTGTGGATTATAGGGTGTCGGGGGTCAAGGTGCATGATACACGACTGGTTGCAGCGATGTTGGTACATGGCTTAACCCATATCCTAACATTTAATGTTAGTGATTTTGCCCGTTATTTAGAAATTACTGCTGTTCACCCCACAGACATAACATCATAAGACAATTTAGAAGACAGTAATCCTGTCAATAATCGTTTGAAATCTTCATCTATTATGGTTTTAGATAGAAGGAATACGCTCCTGGCTTTTCCCAGTTCTCACGAGGTTTTATGAAAGCGATCGCTTCTTGTTTGGCATCTATTATCGGTGATGAAAATGCTGTCTGTGTTTGGGAAAATATACCAGTTGAACGGCAAAAATTGATATTGGAGGCGATCGCATCCCCAAGCCCACCTCATTGTATCGTCTATCCCTCCACAACCCAACAACTAGCAGCCATCATTGCAGAAGCTTACCGCAACAAATGGCGCGTATTACTTTGCGGTAGTGGTAGTAAACTCAATTGGGGTGGATTGGTCAAAAGTGCGGATATTGTAGTCAGTACAGAACGTATCAACCAACCGATCGAACACGCCGTAGGTGATTTGACCGTCACCGTGGGAGCAGGAATGAAGTTTTCCCAACTTCAAACAATATTAGCGAACTCCAAACAATTTCTTGCTATTGACCCTGCTACACCAGAATCAGCAACAATCGGTGGTATTGTCGCCACTGCTGATACAGGTTCCCTTCGACAAAGGTATGGTAGCGTGCGCGACCAATTATTAGGTATAACCTTTGTCCGGGCTGATGGACAGATTGCCAAAGCCGGGGGGCGAGTGGTAAAAAATGTTGCAGGGTACGACTTGATGAAGCTGTTTACAGGCTCCTTTGGTACCCTGGGTGCGATCGCGCAAGTCACATTTCGCCTGTATCCCTTTCTTGAGGCATCGGGTACAGTAGTGCTAACTGGTGAAGCAACGGCTGTAGAGCAAGCGGCTGATATTCTGCGAGGTTCCGCACTGACACCAACCCAAGCCGATTTGCTATCACCTCAACTGGTATCTAGGTTAGAATTAGGTCAAGGATTGGGATTGATTGCTCGTTTCCAAAGTATTGCTGAGAGTGTGAAAGAACAGTCCAACCAACTTTTAGAAGTTGGGAAACAACTGGGTTTGCAGGGGAAGATTTATTCAGAGGCGGATGAAGCCGATTTATGGCTCATATTGCGAGAACAAATGCATTCTTCTCCCAGTGAATCTGTGATTACCTGCAAAATAGGAGTGTTACCCACTTCTGCTGTTAAGGTTTTGACTGAGGTAGAAATGGGCTGGATTCACATCGCTAGTGGATTGGGGGTATTGCGGTTTGAAGGTGAAAATACAGTTGATAAGGTATTGGAGACGCGAAATCTCTGCCAAACAAATGGCGGTTTTCTCACCATTTTGGCAGCGCCAGTGACGGTAAAAGAAAGATTAGATGTGTGGGGCTATACTGGCAATGCTTTACAGATAATGCGTCGTATAAAAGAACAGTTTGATGCGGGGTATATTTTAAGTCCCGGTCGTTTTGTAGGTGGGATTTAACTCTTACCGATAGAAGTCCCACGCTGTACTGCTCTTAGCAGTCAGCGTTGGGATGAATAGCGGCAACAAATACGAATCGTCCCTCAAGCGATGTTTGGTGCAGCCAAACGAGAAAGGGGGACAGATGAGTATTTGTTAATTAGGACGAGACTGAGACTCAACATATTTCTTCAAGGTTTCAACAGTAACGCCACCACATGAAGCAATAAAATATGAACCACTCCAAAATACATCTTTCCAGTAAAACTGACTGAGATGATCTGCAAACTCTTTTCTGAAACATCGACTAGTAACTGATTTTAAATTATTAATAAATTTAGGTAAATCAGTTTGAGTATTATACATAAATAACAGATGAATGCGATCGCTCTCAACATTAAATTCTATGACTTCACCATCCCATTTTGAAAGCAATTCTTTGAGAATATCTGCTAATCTTACTAACATTTCATCTGTCAACGCTTTTCGTCTATACTTAGTCACTAACACTAAATGTGCTTTTAGGTCTAAAAGCCCTCTAGCACGGGATAAATAGTTCTCTGTCATACTTGACAATCATTCAAGTTTTAGGGAGCTTGAATTATAATTAATGATAACACTGATAGTCAACTTTGGAGGTGAGACAGAAATGAAATTAAGCTACCAGTACCGGATTAAGCCTAACACTGAACAAAAGCATAGGCTAAATCATGTTAGAAGATTATGTCAGTATCTTTATAACAGGATGTTGGGTGATAAATTAGATTGGTGGGAGAACAATCGTTGTCCAGTAAATAGCTGCTCAATCATCTCTTGTCCCCTCCCAGAACTTAGAGTTAATCCTAGCTACAACATTCATCAAGATTTATTGCCATTCCTCAAAGAAGACTTGGTTCTAGTTGAATGGTCTGGAGAGTTGTTAGACCTTGGTAGTGCTTACTCTCAGGTTTTGCAAAATACAGTTAAAAGAGTACATTTAGCATTTGAGCGTTACATCAAAGGAGACAAAAACGGTAAGCGCAGTGGTAAGCCTAGATTCAAATCAGAATCGAGTTTCAAGTCATTCATTTACCCTCAAGCTTTGGATAGTTGGATAAAAGGCAATTTACTCGCGCTACCTAAGATAGGGGAAATAGAAATAATCCTTCATAGACCGATACCTGATGGGTTCAAGGTAAAAACTTGTATTGTTTCTAAGAAAGCTGACGGATGGTATATAACTTTATCGTTAGAAGACAGTTCGGTACCTGATGCTTTATCAATAGAAATTGTTCCAACTGTGAATAATTCCAGTGGTTTAGATGCTGTATTAGATGCAGACATTTTTCTGGCAACTTCTGAAGGTAAATTGCTCCCCTCGGTAAAAGCATTTCGTAAGAACCAAGATAAGCTAGCAAAAATATCTCAAAACAAGTCAACCAAGAAAAAAGGCTCTGCTAAACGACGTAAGTTAGCACGAAAGGAAGCTAAGTTACATCAGAAAATAGCACGTTCTCGTCTTGACCATCACTTCAAAACAAGTCATCAGCTAACAAGAACTGGCAAGAAAGTTTTTTTTGTTGAAGACTTAGACTTAAAAAACCTAACTAAACGGAACAAAGCTAAACTTGATGAAAACGGTAAGTTTCTGCCAAACAATCAAGCCCAAAAAAGTGGGTTAAACAAAAGTTTTTTGGATGCTGGGTTCGGTCAGTTTGTTGATATTTTGTCTTACATAGTCGAGAAAACTGGTGGACAGGTTATCAAGGTAAAACCAAACTACACATCACAAATTTGTTGCAATTGTGATGCCTATGTACCGAAAGAATTATCAAATAGACTTCATGATTGTAAAGCGTGTAATGTTGGCATTATACACCGTGATATCAATGCGGCTGTCAACATAAAACGAGTAGGGTTGGGAGTTTTCCCTACTATAAAAAGCTGGAAGGGGAAATTGATTATAGCATCTTCGGATTCTATAAGTACCCTAAATGAAATTCGGGAATTAACCCGAAGCCTACACCATACTGCCTAGCAGTTGGTGTAGGTACTTCACGAAATCAACCACAGAAACGCAGAGGAGGACACTTCCATGCTCTGATTTCCAGAGTTGAGGAAAGTGTCCCTTGAGATAGAGATAGAGATGGGAGTATAAAAAGTAAACATGGAAGCTGTGGAAAATTCTGATAATAAGAAAGCTACTTTACAGGATTTGGTTGGGTTTGATGGAAATCACCCACCCGAACCGAAGTTGATTGATACTTGTGTTCATTGGGAGAGGGAGAGGGGGAGCGAGTTTTCTGGTTTTTGTACAGATTGTTTAATCATAACTAATTAACCGGACTTGATATTACTTAATCTATAGAGTTCCCTAAATTGAATTGTTGCTAACACTCTCACTAAGTCAGCATCAATAAACACAATTTGGCGTTAGGGCTGGTAGTAGTTATACTAATTCGTAATATGCGCTTCGCGAACGTAATTAAAAAAGTCTTATCTGCTCTGGGTTTCGGGGTTTGAATGTGTTGCCAGATTTTAGAGAATTGGTATTAGATTAGCCAGAATTCCTATAGTAGGAGAATTTCTGGTTTGGAGAAATCAGAATTTTAGAGTTACTAAAGTAACACATTATAGCCAAAATTATAATTATTCAGCAGAAATTGAGATGGAGTGGTGTGAGAGTTTATGATTTAATTAATATTTTGATAACAATGAATTTATATTCTTAAGGCGTTGATGCTGTTTCAGCCAGATTTTACAAGCCTCTTGAACCAGCTTTTTCTCTTCTTCAGTTAGGGCTGCATCATCTAATCCAAAGGCTAAAATTTTAGCTACCTTTGCAGCTATTCCATACTTAACCCCATGTTTAACCAGCTCAATATGATATATTGTTTCCTGTTCTATAATGGATATCGATTTGAGATACATAAGTTATTTAGTTGTTTTGTAAACATTTAAAATTAGGCATTTAATATAAGAATGTTAATTTTCTTAATAAAACCGCACCATCCCAAAGAAACATAAATGGTTCCCCTTTCAGATAGATGACAAGCAAAATACCGATAAATTCGTGTTTAGCAAAATATCTAAAAATGTTAAAATTGTTGGGCAAATTAACTCCTAGGAACTGCAGCGCAGGTTAACGATGGCTGTATGTGTGTGGGAGATGGTGACGCAATTAACTCAATTTTGCCGTTAGCGTTGAGGTGCCAAGTTGTGGCTTCGATAAGAACCTGTGGTGATGTAGGTTTTTCGGCAGTGACATTGCTAGTTTTTCGATATGGAGACAAGTCACGCAGATCTTCCCAAGGGCGATCGCCTACCACCTGCTGAGTTGGGTTTTGCGGCACACCCCCCCGTCCCGTTGCCACAAAGCGATTGCCTTCACTACCGGAACAACCTGTAGCAATTTGCTGGGATGGATCGGTGAAATTCGCTGGCAGTTCAACAAAACTCGAATTGGGATCGACGCCGAGGGTATTCAGTTGAACCTTACCACTTACCCCAAATTGGGAACTGGCAGTGATATCACTTTCAGAAGTCAGTTGGTCTCGGAACTGTAATCCAAAGATAGCTTGAGCGTTGATTTGGATGTTACCACCGCTTCCCTGTACAGCATTAGCAGAAATATCGCTGTTTTCTAAACCCACAACTATAGGAGCGTTGAATGTAATATTACCACCATCGCCTGCTTCTTTAGCTTCAGCAGAAATTTTGCTATTACCGCCCATGAGCAATAGTTTTTGAACATTAAGAAGCAGGTTTCCTCCGTTACCGGATTGTGTCGCTGCGGAAATCGTGCCGCGATTGGTCAGAAAAATCGAGCCAGCATAAACCTCGAAATTACCTGCATTGCCCGTACCCTGATTTCTCACCCCGATGTCACCGCGATCCATAACACGCAATTGAGGTGCAATCAAAATCACCCCTCCGGCATGACCGGTGGGAAACTCGGGCAACCTATAAGTGGCACGGGCGACAGGGTCGAGGCTCAGTGCATTAGATCCAATGCTACTACTAAAAATACTATTGTGTGCTGTGCCACTCACTTCGATGAAGTCTGAAGCCCAAATCTTGACATTGCCAGCATTTCCTATTGCGCCAGTTGAGGAGGTAACTAAGCTCCCATCTCGCACTGTTAATCGTGCAGTGGTGATGGAGAAGTCCCCAGCGTTACCAATGCCTATTGTTGATGATGCCACAGTAGTAGGGAGAAATGTGACGTTATTAATTCCAAAAACATCTATTGAGTCCGAGACATCAATTTGGACATCGCCAGCATCACCAGTTCCACTAGTATTTGACCCAACAACAGCGCCGTTAGCCGCTATCAGTTTTTGGGCTGAAAGAGTAAGATTTCCTGCTCTTCCAGAACCAGTCGAGCTTGTGAAAATCGATGTTGCTGTTGAAGGAACGACAGGGTTAAATCCACTTGCTGATATTGAATCTGTTGCCTTTAGCGTAATACCGCGACTCTGCCCCGAACCCGAATTCACAGTCCTGATTTGCGCTCCATCTTGCACCACAAGTTGCCCAGTTGAGATAATAATGTCTCCGCCCTGTCCCGTATCAGTTGCGATGCTTGTCAATTGGCTGCTTTGAGTTCCTGGTGGGTTTGTTCCTGCAAGGACAAACGACTCAGTGGCATTAATCGCAATCCTATCCCATGAGGAACTACTTTGATTTTGAGTGGTAACAGATGAACCTTCTAAAAAACTAATGTTTCTACCCTGCATTTGAATGGTACTACTGCCAAGCCCATAACCAGATATTTGTGCCTGCCGAGTCAATTGAATATCGCTCAGTTCTCCAGTATGGGAATAATCAAATATCCATCCCTGGGGTACTTCTGTTAGGCGAACTTCTCCCGATTGCACACTACCAAGTTCGATAGAGCCATTTACGGTTTTGAGAACAGCACCTGCTAAATTAATTCCATTTCCCAATAAAGCAAGGGTCTTACCGGAAGTCACGTTTAATCCCAGTGGAGTTTGGGGGACTTCATTCATAGAGTTCTGTAATGAGATTGCGCCTGCGTTCTGCCCAAACTGCAAACCAACTGGTACGGCGATCGTCAGCAAAGGAGTTGCTGTGGTGTTGCTAGCATTAAACTGAAACCCGTCAGCAAACTTAATGCTAATTGCAGTTGTACCAACAAATGATCCGCCAATATTGAGACCGGCATTGGGTCCAAATACAATGCCATTGGGGTTGAGCAGAAACAGACTAACGGGATTGCTGCTATTAATAGTCTGAATCAAGCCATTAATATTGGAAACGCTACCCCCACTTACTCGACCAAAAATCGTGGAGACGTTGGGAGTGTTAACTAAATCAAAAGTGGCTGAACCGCCAGTAGGAACGGAAAACAGCCCAAAGCTGTGAAAGAGATTACTGCCTGCAGCACTACCATTGGAGATCGTAAAATTGTTCCCACTCTGGGAAACAGTGGTATTGAGGCTGCCATCTGAGGTAACTTGAGCACGGGCGCAGCCATTCCAAAGGAAGATAATTCCTAATGGCAGCAGCGTTAAACCTGCCAATATTCGATTCGCCAACCCCAAACAACGAGGGAGTCTTTTCATTATATAGTTTTGTTTTATACCTAATTTAGGATTCCCTAAATCCTATTGTTCCTCACATTCATTCTTAACAGCATTCGGAACTAAGTTTTTGTATGCTGTACGAGGTATATTCTAGAGGGGGTGAAAAGCAAGATGCTTACTTGTCAAGATGTGGCGAATTACTTCATTTGGCTAGCCCATCAAAGAAGTGAACATATTAGCAACCTTAAGCTTCAGAAGTTAGAGTACAGCCAACAGTTTGGTGCAGGGGAGTCAGAAGCAATGGCGATCGCCTGCAACCGTAACTGGGTTTTTGCTTCTAAAAATGCAGAATAGTAAAGACTGTATAGGAAATTATTACTTCTTTTGACACACCTAAAGTTCTTCTAAGGCTTTGGGATGCATGACAAAGTAATCTTGAAGCAAGTTGCAGCCTTCAGCTAGCAAATCATCTAACCCTCTAATGCGCGTTCTGCTTATGCGAAACTCGGTGGAGATGAACCGCCGTGCTATAAGGGTGAAACAACCGCAAGACAATTGTGGTGGTTTAGCCCTGAGACTCAGTTTGTCGATCGCGATCGCATTGACCAGAATTCTTTGTAACCTAGAGAAAGCTATACTCGATCGAGAATGATTAGCCATTACGGAAGGAGCTTCATCAATGAAATATTCAAGGAATCAAACGCGGTCAAATGATTGAACTTCTGCAAGATATCAATGTTCCTAATGGGACAGAAGTTATGGTTGAAATTCATGAAACTCACTTAATAAGTCTTGTGGGACGGGCGTCCTCGCCCGTTCTATACGAGTGGCTCTCTAGAAGCCCACACCACAAGAGAAATTTGGATATTTTTAGGATGGAAGTTCCTTAGGCTGCAGCCAAAATCTCTTACCTATAATTTGAGCTACTGTTAAGTTATGGGCAAATGAGTTGAGATTTATTTGCTGACGGTTCACAGTTGGCTGATGTATGAAAATTCTACTCAGCAGTCAACAGTTAACACTCAAGTACCAAGCTCGATTATGTTCAACTACAACCCGTTAGACTGTCTACCTTCATCGGTAGAATTACCAGATTCTGATGATACTCCTGTAAATAACGAATTACAAATTTTAATTCCCAGTTTGTTACTAGCTATCTTGTCTCTAATTTGGCAAGAGCGCGATGACTGGTTTTTTGGTATAAATATGGGAATTTACTACGATACCAGTTATTCTGCGATCGTTCCTGATGGCTTTCTTAGTTTAGGAGTAGAACGTTTTGTTGGTGAAGATGGCAGACTCAGCTATGTGCTTTGGGAAGAAGATGGAATTGTTCCTATTTTTGCTTTAGAAGTGGTTTCTAAAACGTACAACGCAGAATACGAACAGAAAAAAATAGATTATGCCCAATTGGGAATTTTATACTATGCAATTTATGCTCCAACACGTTTACGCCGCAAGCGAAAACGTTTAGAAGTTTATCGCTTAGTTGAGGGTAAATATTTTCCAGTCTCAATCTCATAAACCCAGGCGTGAAGGTAGAGTTGACCGCCGTGAAGTTTGGAACGGATGACCGGATAAGTCTCCAGGTTTTGTATCTGGGTTAGGATGTTCTCCTCAATTGCGATCTTTAAAAGATTCTCACCAGAGTACTCTTTGTAGTTTTCTTGAACAAGGAGGCGGGTACTTTCTGCATGATGCTTTAACCATTCGTAAACCAAAGGCATTTCGTCGGCAAGACTACCCAACTGCAACAGCCCTTTCATTGCCCCACATTGGGAGTGACCGCAGATTATAATATCCTTGACCCCTAAAGCATGAACAGCATATTCGATCGCTGCACCTTCACCACTATTAATCGTTCCATATGGTGGAATGACATTACCGACATTGCGAATAATGAACAGTTCCCCAGGCTGGGTTTGAGTTAACAGATTTGGGTCAATTCGGGAGTCGGAACAGGTGATGAAAAGCACTTCAGGGTGTTGGCTTTTAGAAAGGCGCTCAAACAACTGCTGGTGGGAGCAGAAATAGCTTTTATGAAACTCATTTAGCCCTCTTATTATTCCCTGCATTGACATTTTTAATTCCCCACTTATTAGACAAATATAGTTGCTTTATTTACAGGCTACATAGAAGAATGTATTCTAAACTCTTCAGTGCTTACTTCTAGTGTATTATCTTCATGTTTAGGCATTCATTTTTTACTCATTCATATTTCGATATGTAGCAACTGCTGAAGGTGAGATTATATTTAAGTAGCGGAAAATCCAATACTTAAATATAGTATCCAAAATGACTGGAATTGTTGCAATAAACAAAGAAATAAAGTTATGGTTTTCTGGAAGACCAAAATGTTGCAATATACTTCCTATAATGACTTCCCAGCCATGTGGCGAGTGGAAGCCTACAAACATATCAGTAGATAATATAATAATAAATGCTTTAGCACTATCACTGAGACCATAGATTATGCGATCTATAAAATCCTTTAAAATTGCGATTTCTCGCTTGCTAACAAGAAGGAGCCAGCTAAAAGCACCTACAGATAGTATATCTGCAAAAATATTCTTGATACCATTGGAACTTTCAGCTTGGAATTTTTGAGCAATCTCATGTACCTTCTCTCTCATCTGGTTTGATATTAACTCGGAAGAAATTTCTGTTTCTGACTTCATTAGGTTATCAAATTTTATTTTTTCCTCAAATTTTCTCATTTCCGAAAGTGCTTTTTCTTCCATTTCTTGATTAAAAAAAACTGTGTCATAAGTAGAATATGTAAATTTATTTACTATTGGTTCTACCAATATATTTTTTGATAAATGATAAGTCAATAAAGGAGTTAAAATTAGCATGAAAATAAATTTTATAGCTATCGTCGATCTTCTTTGCGATAAACGAAAATCTTTGATAATTTGTTGTTCTGCCTTTGGATTGTGTTTGCTTTGAATGCGATTAATTGTATTTAATAAAGACCTGGGTAATACATTCATTTCAACAGTAGAGCTTGTCTTTTTATCCTCCAAATTATTAATAGGTTCTATTTTCTGATTAACAACAAATGTCTTGGGGTCGTTATGAATATTTTGAGTGTTGACAATTAAAGAGATTGAAGCTTGCTCATCCAAGTTGTACTTTGTTAATACCTCATCAATAAACCTAAGCTTTTCTAAAATCAATTCAGGATTGTTTCTTGTTTGAATAGCACGGGAAGATTGGGCAGAATTTATGGTAGTATGTTGTACTACTGCGGTAATTGTTTGATTATAAGTATTAACAAATGAACGGCTTACTTCAAACTCTGCCAATCTTAAACGAATAGTTTTTAAATGTTTTTTAAGCTCCGATTGAAAATAACTCATAACGCTGCCCCTGCAACTGTTAGATTCAGGGGTGATTTTCTTACTATTAAAATGTTTATCTTCTATTGATTTAATCAATAAGGCTGCTTTATACGCTTCATCCAGCGATCTCTCTGGAGTCTCTAAATACCACTGCTTAACAGTAAGTAAGTAAGAGCTAATCTTCTGCATCAAAATAGAGTTCTTCATAGCAAACCTTTTTTTTTACTTAGGATTGCGATTGTTTCACCTATTTTGGCTCTGTTACCAAAATAAGTAGCTCGGCGAAAATAAAAACAGTTAAAGAATGTCAAAATGCCTATAACCCTATAAATCACAAAGGACAATCAAGACCTTTTAAATGGATTTGTGGTGATTTACTTAGGTGCTGCTTTGATGGAGATATTCAAAATAGTTATCGAAAAAAGAATACAACAGATACTGGTGTAAGAGCGATTGCGTCTCTGTAGAGGATTGGTGTATTGCAAACATTTTTGAAATTGGTATGAGAAATTCGGAGTCATGACCGTTGTGTGGATCTAAAGTTCACACGCCATCAACCGATTGAAGAAATAGTTCGTCATTTTTGAACCAAAGGGGGAATTCCACCAACGCGATGGATGACAACCTATTGGTGCAACCAGAGTGTAGTTTAGTTCATCACATTTTTGCCATTTGCTGTTCACACGCCAGCCTACGCGTTCACCGAAGCGCTCAATAACTGTAATATCTTGAGAGATAGTGGTATTGAGAGAACCACCCACACTTTGATAAATCTGCATTTGGACGCTGAAGCCAAAGCGACCCTTGCTATAGGTTTTCCAAAGATTGTCAATTACCTGAAGTTCATCACAGGGAAACCGCCTCATATCGTCAGGGGTGATAGATTCCACATCTGGCTGTCCGGTTACTGTTAAGATGACCTGAATAGTTTCCAAATCCGCTGCTCGCAAGTTTCCTACCGCTAATAAATCTCGCAGCTTTTTGTATTTATAGAGATCTGCAACCAGTATAAGATTCTCCTCTGAACGAGCAATTCGCTCGGTAAGGCTTGATAAACGCTGATTAAGTTGTTGTATCTGTTCCTTAATTGCGGCTAAATCAGTGGCGGCATTAGATTCATGAGCTTGATTAGACATTGGTTCTTCTTAAAAAACACAGGATGTGGAGAGTGAGGACATACGCGTTGAAATAAACTATGGTTACTGCAATATACATGATTAATTTTAATGAGCACAATCTTCAGTTGCTAGGGTCGATCTTTCTTTTACAAGTTAGTATTCTTTCGATCGTGCTTAATGTAAAATCTCACAGGAATGATTAAGACTCGGTATCCTAAAATTCTACCGATAGCGCCTCATGCCTTTAGATAAGTAAGCCAGCGAGAAGGTCGTTACAGCGATCGCTCCTAAGTGCCAGTCAGTGGTGGTGAACGTGGCAGTGCTTACAAGCAGTAAGCCAAGTAAGCTGTATTTAAGCTTAAGCAGCATTTTAGACAACTTCAATCAATAAAAGATTGCGTTTTGAGTCATTTGCAGCAGTCCAGCCAACAAGCCGACTGAGTCACTTTTACTTGTCTTGCTCCTCTAGCTCTCTATTTCTTTCAGCCTTCATCTCTCGGATGTATTCTTGCCCAGCACCCACAGCAAATCCTAGACCCATACCTATTAAAACATATTTTTCATGCAAGACTTTGTAGTGCTGACCTTCATAATCTAGTTGATTAAAGTTACGTTGACCAATCTTGGTGGCAGCTAAACCTATAATCGCGCCGATAAGAGCAGTCATAACCCCTGAAAAGATAATTAGCCTAATGTTCATGGTTTTCCTATATTGACAAAATTCTCTTTGTTGTCACAGAAGCGCAGCAATTAATAAGTGATAAGTAGGTTGGAATAAATCAAGTTAACTAGTTAAGGTAGTTCTTCATCATTGGTCAATTGTAGAGGTTTTAGCTACTTTTATATCTCTTAAGATAGTTGCCTTGATGCCCAAACACCTACTTAAAACTTTAGGTAGAGCCATCGCTCCAGCTAAAAAATTCCTTAACCATTAGAATTAGTGGTGCAAGAAGAAGGAGTAAAATAAATACGCAACAGTAATAGTAAATAAGATGTGGCTAATCCAATCGTTGATATTCCATTTGCTAAACATTTTTGTTACCTCTATAAACAAACGTTGAGCTACTTCTGTACTGCTATGGTCTAGGCTTTCTGAGGTATTATAAGTTTAAGGTAAAGTAGAAAGCTATTACTTCAGTATACATCCGAAAAGAAAAGCCCAGGTTTTGCACCTAAGCTGTGTGCCGGTGACTAAATTTGATTGCTCATTCATTTTGAGGAGAAGATTGAAATTTGGAGAGAACCTCCTCCTTCTCCTGTTGAACCTGAAGTTGTTTCGGCTGCTCAGTTTTCTCAACCTTACTGGGCTTACCAGGCTTGCCCGGTTTCAAGAAATGCTCTTCTAACTCCTTAATCACAACGTACAAAACTGGCACTAAAAATAGACTCAAAATAGTTGAAATAAGGTAGCCCCCAAAGAGTGCTGTCCCCAGAGACCAACGACTCATCGCCCCAGCGCCTTTAGCAATCACCAACGGCCAAAAACCGACCAGACCTGAAAAGGCAGTCATTAGAATCGGTCGTAAGCGCTCTTCCGCAGCTCGAATTGCCGCAGAGGTAATGCTCATGCCTATCTCTACCGACTGGTTAGCAAATTCCACAATCAAAATTGCGTTTTTACTTGCTAGACCAATTAGCATGACCAAAGCTACTTGGGCATAGATGTTATTGTTAACCGTTGGCCAAACCCCACCAACTTGGAAAACATTTGCCCGAAACACAACCGCACCGAGAGCGCCTAAGATTGCCAAGGGCACTGTGATCATGATAATGGTAGGGTCAACGTAGCTTTCGTACTGAGCAGCCAGCACCAAAAAGACCATGACAAAGGCTAAGCCAAAAATATACTTTCTGAGTCCGTACACCTTGGAACTGAAGACATGGATAATTGCCAGCATGTCTTCAACAAACTCTCTTTCTGGAGATAAATCAATGCGGTTGAGAACCACGAGTTTGCAATTGTTTTGTTGGCAGATGTAGTCGATAAGTTCAATTCCGAATCTTGCCAATCTGTCTTTATAACTGCATACAACTTGTTCGATATCTCCCGACAAAATTTGTCCCAAAAGGGTTTGTAATCCTTTTCTATTGTAGTTGAGTCCCGATCCAATTTCTTTGATAAGTTCTCCTGTAGGGAACAAGGACTCGAGGTAGTCTGCTTGTCTGTTAAGGTCTTCTCGCTGCTTATGGGAACTGACTCGGCAATAAAGGATTGTTTTTCTTTGTTTGGTTGATTGTGGAGTGAGTACTGAGTCGATGTCGTACCTTCGATGTCCCGCAGGAGTTCTAATAGTGGCAATTCTTCCCGCTTTGTCCCAGTCTCTAAGCGTTTTTTCCGAGACTTGGAGGATTTGCATCGCTTCTCTCGGTGTGACATATCTTGTCATAGTTAATCGTGGTATTAACTATTTCATCATACCACACTCTTTCAAAGAATTCCGGAAAATTCTATAAATTAGTAGGTATTTTACATTCTAGTTTTGACGGTCATATTCACAAACAGTTGGATTATACCATTGGTTCAACTCGCATACTCTGCAATCCGCGAGGTTATCCAAATGAACCAAACAATTTCTTTAATCCACAACTATTGATAGAAATTTAGGTTATAAAACGAATATTATAACTTTGGAGTGCAAAACCTCTTAGTTAGAGGGCATCGCTATCGAAAATTAGCAATACATTTTTCACCAATAGTCAGTTGTTTGTAGCCTGATTCATTAACCTTAACTGTGAGAGATAGTAATAGAAATCTTATCAGAGCACTGTTTTTATTTCATTATTCAATTTCTCTAGAAGATCCATATAAGAGACGGAATAAATCCACGATTGCCAAAGATTATTTAAAACATAGGTTAAGTTAATCAAAGTACTTTGCTCTATTATTTGTTAAGTTAAGTAAAAATACAGTAATTATTACTCTTGTCAGAAAGGCAGTATTAAGATATGTGAACAACGAATTTCTGCAAAGTTGGCGAGTCTCGCTTAAATTAGACCTAAGCGCTTCTCTATAAGGATATATTTTGATATTCTACTGTTCAAGTCGAATAAAGCTTTACTAAGTAGCTAAGATGAACTGCGTACACTATAAAGGATGAAATTAGTCAAAAGGGCATTGCTTGTTCTGCGATCCCTGTTTTCATGCCAACTGTTTTTCTTCTCACACACATCTACTATTTCGTTTTAAATCTATGAAGTCTTATTTAGCCGCCGCTATTCAAATGACCAGTGTGCCCAACTTAGAAAAAAACTTGGCACAAGCAGAGGAATTAATCGATTTAGCCGTGCGCCAGGGTGCTGAATTAATAGGATTGCCAGAAAATTTTCCTTTTATGGGCGAGGAAAGTGAAAAAATGGCTCAAGCTCGTACAATCGCTCAAGAGTCGGAAAAATTTCTCAAAACAATGGCGCAACGCTACCAAATTACCGTTTTAGGTGGCGGCTTTCCGGTTCCATCAGAAAGTGGCAGTAAAGTTTACAACACTGCTCTACTCATCGATCCCAACGGTCAAGAACTGGCTCGATACCACAAAGTCCATTTATTTGATGTTAACGTTCCAGACGGCAATACCTATCAAGAATCCAGCACGGTGATGGCAGGGTCGCAACTACCCCCCGTCCATTTCTCACAAGAATTGGGTAACATAGGGCTTTCCGTTTGCTATGATGTCCGCTTTCCCGAACTTTACCGACATATAGCCCATAAAGGTGGTGATGTTTTATTTGTTCCTGCGGCATTTACCGCTTTTACTGGTAAAGACCACTGGCAAGTTCTCCTGCAAGCTCGTGCTATTGAAAACACTTGCTATGTCATCGCCCCAGCCCAAACCGGATTCAACTATGCCCGCCGCCAAACCCACGGACACGCTATGATTATCGACCCTTGGGGAGTTATTTTAGCTGATGCTGGCGAAAAACCAGGAGTGGCGATCGCAGAAATCAAGCCTTCCAGAATCGAACAAGTTCGCCGTCAAATGCCCAGCCTGCAACACCGTATTTTTGTGTAGGTTGGTTTGAGGAACGAAACCCAACAAAACAGGAATCTTGGCTGAGGAACTTTATGAGCTTCTTGTCCAGTCAAAGCTAAAAAAAGTTATCTATTTATATTTTCAGGGGCTGCAAGATTCCTCCAAGATTCCCGGCTTATTTACGAAGTCGGGAATTTGACCAACTTGTTTTTGTAACACTTAAACAAGTTTTATTTTATACTTAAACTTTTTTTAAGATTTTACACTGTATTTTGATAAAAAAAAGCAATAATGTGTAGGCGTTGCTCTGACTGAAGTAAAACCGCAGTTACAGAGCAGAAATGTTCCGAGAATAATTATGAAATTAACGGCAAATACTCGTATCTTGAATAACTTATTTATTAATTTTCGCCCGCAGAGCCTATTTTATATCCTTATCTGTGGATTGTTTGCTTTTTCGGGTTTGTTTCCAGAAGTAGCGGCTGCCCGATCTCGCGATCGAAGACAGGAAAGACTTGGCGAACCTCAAGATACAACAAACGTTAGTGAAGTTTGTGGTAACACCACCCCATCAGGAATTAACGATCGCTTTTCCCATGTAGCCAGTAACTTTGCTTTGATGTCTACCTTGGTCAGCCAACCCAAGTTGGGATTGACATCTCTTGTTGAGTCTTTTGGACCATATGTCTTTGCGTTTCTAAATCGCAGCCCTGGAATTAACCTTCACGAACGGGCAAAACTAGCAAAAGTCCCAATCTTAATGTATCACGATATTTTACCAAAAAAAGAAGTCTTTTTTGATGTTACTCCAGAAGAATTAGAAGAACATTTCCAGTTATTAAAAGACAACGGCATCACTCCCATCAGTATTGACCAGCTAACCACCCATTTACAAACAGGAGTTCCTCTTCCGGAAAAACCAGTTCTATTGACGTTTGATGATGGGTATGGGGGGCACTATGAGTATGTTTATCCTTTGCTCAAAAAGTACGGCTATCCCGGTGTCTTCTCGATATACACAAAGGGAGTTGGAAATAATGTGGGTCGAACTCATGTGAGTTGGGAACAACTCAAAGAGATGGTAGCCGATCCTTTAGTCACAATTGCTGCCCATAGCGTCACTCACCCACCAGACTTAACAGTTCTACCACCAGAAGAAATTAAAAAGGAAGTCGTAGAATCTAAGGCTATTCTTGAGGCTAATTTAGGTATCCCCATTCGTTACTTTACGTATCCTGCTGGAAAATATGATGCACAAGTCGCAAATGCCGTCCATGAAGCTGGATATCAACTAGCACTCACAATGAGTAATACGGACGAGAAATATGCTGGTGCATCAGAAAGTTTGTTGGCAGTTTCCCGTTTCGGGCAATCTAGAATCAGAGAAGTCATTGCCGAAGCTTGGGGTGGACCCAAATTACCTAGCTGGAAAATGGGCTTTGACTTTACCAGCCCTGTAGAAAAAAACGCCGTTATCATTGACAAAGTACCCCTCGTCTTAGTTTCTGGTGGCAAACCAATCACCATCCATGCTGATAGCCGCTATCAGGTTGAAGAAATTTTAGATAAAACTGGAACCAATGCCGTTGCTGCAATAGACGGGGGTTTCTTTTCTCTAAAATCCTTAAATTCTAATGTCATGATTGGACCAGTCTACAGCCAGAATACAAAACAATTTATTCCTGGTAGTACTTGGGACATTCAAAAAATAGGGGGACGTCCCCTCGTACTGATTAGCCCCCATGCTGTACGTTTTATTCCCTTTGATTCAACCAAGCACAATACTTTGGAGGGGATAAAAGCGGAAATGCCTGACTTAACGGATGCTTTTGTTGCCGCAGCATGGCTGGTCAAAGATGGTCAACCTCAAGAAGCCAGTACCTTTAATGGTTTGTATGGTTTTGATATACCGCGCCATCGGGCTTTTTGGGGCATAAATCAGAACAAACAACCCTCTATCGGGGTTTCTCTTGAGTCTGTGGACTCTGTGACCTTGGGTGCTGCACTTGTTAAGGCAGGGCTGCGTGATGTCGTGATGGTAGATTCGGGTCAGAGTGCTGCTTTGGTTTACCAGGGAGAGTCTTTGGTACGTTATGAACCCCGTCCCGTTCCTCATGCTGTTGCACTCATGCCCCCTCTATCGGCAGATAACAGCACTTGCGTTCTTGTGGAAAATAAAACAAAAAACCGGGGAACTTGAACGCTACCCGGTTGAGTCTCATTAATACTAGAATCCTCAGTAATTTAGTGACACACCAAAGAGTGTGTCGCTATTTACCTCAGCTATTAAACAATTACAGTTTTCTTGGTTGTAGCAGCAAGTTCGCCCTTAGCGTACTTAGCAGCCATCTCATCTAGAGACAATTGCTTGATTTTGCTAGCATTACCCGCAGTGCTAAATTGCTGATAGCGATCGGCACAAACTTTCTGCATATACTTAATAGAAGGCTTGAGGAAGTGACGGGGGTCAAACTCCTTAGTATTTGCAGCCAATGCTTCACGTACTGCCGCGGTAATAGCCAAACGGTTGTCGGTGTCAATGTTCACCTTACGTACACCGCTCTTGATACCTTTTTGGATTTCTTCTACGGGTACACCATAAGTTTCGGGAATTGTACCACCGTACTGGTTAATCAGAGCCAGCAAATCTTCAGGAACGGAGGAAGAACCGTGCATTACCAAGTGGGTGTTGGGGGTTAATTCTAGGAGATTGACTTCTGAAGAACCAAGAGCCAAGGAATACATGGGCTTGAGTTCGGATTTTATCCCCATTTTGTGCGCTAATTGGATAGTTGGCTCAAATCCGACTTTCATCATCACTCTCACCGCAACAATGTTAATTGATTTGGTGAGAGCATCTTTCATGTTAATCCAACCTCGATAACCCTCATCGAAGTTTTTCGGTTCGTAACCATCTATTATTAAAGGAGCATCTAAGTAGCCGTCAGTGGGATTGAAACCGCTAGCGATCGCAGTTGCGTACACAAACCCTTTAAATGTTGAACCGGGTTGACGTTGTGCTTGAGTAACCCGATTAAATTGGTTTTTATTAAAGTCTTTTCCTCCGACCATTGCTTTAATTTGACCATTGCGCGGGTCAATGGCAACTAAAGCTGCTTGTTTAAAATTTTCCCAACGTCCCTGATTTCTCAAGGTCTTTGCTACAGCTTTTTCTGCCGCCTTCTGCCACTCTAGGTCTAGAGTGGTTTCCACCGTTAAGCCGCCTGCACTGAGAACTTGAGGGGGGACGTACTTGGGTATTTCTTTCTGAATATAGCTGATAAAGTAAGGAGATTCTACTTGCCATCGCCTGGGCGGACTGGGCTTGAGAGTGATAGGTTCTGCAACTGCTGCTTCTTTTTGAGCTGCTGTAATAAATCCTTCTTCCTGCATCCGTTGTAAAACCAAGTTCCGCCGCTGTTTCGCCGCTTGCTGATTCACTTGCGGCGAGAAGTTATTTGGGGCGGGAGGTAATGCAGCAATCGTCGCCATTTCGCCCAGAGTGAGTTGATTGACTGACTTGCTAAAGTATACCCATGCTGCATCCGCTACACCATAAGCTCCAGAACCCAAGTACACTAAATTTAGGTATCGTTCTAGAATTGCGTCTTTTGTCAATTCCTCTTCCATTTTCTGAGCGAGACGGGCTTCCTTCAGCTTGCGCCAAACTGTACGCTCTTGTTTGAGGAAGAGAATTCTTGCTAGTTGTTGGGTGATGGTGCTACCACCTTCTACCACGTTTTGCGATCGCAAGTTATTTAAAACTGCTCTTGCAATTCCCTGATAATCTACACCTTTGTGCTTGGTAAATCTTCTGTCTTCTGAAGCAATGAAAGCTTTTTGGAGTTTATCTGGTATGTCCTCTAGATTTAGCTGTTCTCTGGTTGCTTCTCCTTGCTGTTGCAAAATAGTACCATTAGCAGCTTTGATAGTCAGTGTTTGTTCTCTGACAACCGCGTTTAGTGCTGCTTTATCAGGTAGAGAACGGTCTATTGTCCAGACACCATAACTGACAGCAACAATCCCACTACTTAGACCTAAGCCTGCCCAGAACCAAGAGCGACGATAAATAGGTTTATGACTTCCAGGAAGTTTTGAAAGTATACCGTTCAGTGATTTCCTCATTTTTACCAAGGAATTTGGTAACTTCTTATTCTCAGTACACTCCAAGCCGCCGTCCTGATAATTGGGCTGCAGTGACTGTTTCTCCTTATCAGATTCACTCGACTTTATTGGTCGTTCTTTGAACCAGGAGGTAAACTTTATCACGTCAATCCCTCGCTTCAAGCAGTTGCAATCCGATCTTCATGAAAAACTTGTTTTATTTTTGAGCCACAACCGTGTTAGTATAACATCCGCTGAATAATTAGCTATATCCCTATAGAAAAATCTTTATTGATAGATTTTTCTAATTATTTCTTGACTGACAAGCGGATGAAAGCTATCGCAATTGCTTTGGGTAGTAATATCGGTGATTCTCTGGAAATTCTAGAAGCTGCAACAGAAACTTTGGACAAAACATCAGGCATTGTCGTACAAGCAAAATCTAGTTGGTATAAAACAAAAGCAGTAGGACCCCCACAACCAGATTACATCAATGGGGCTGCAATTCTGCAAGTAGAGATGATGCCAGAACTGCTGCTAGAAACTTTATTACAAATTGAAAATAAATTTGGACGCTTGCGACGGCAGCAATGGGGACCGCGCACTTTGGATTTGGATTTGTTGCTATATGATGACCTAATTTTAAAGACTCCACAACTCCAAATTCCCCATCCCCGAATGAGAGAACGAGCATTTGTTTTGGTACCACTTGCAGAAATTGCTCCAGATTGGGTAGAGCCAGTTTCCGGGCTGACGATTAAAGAGCTAGTTAAAGAGGTAGACTGTACAGAAGTTCAACTATTGGTGGGAAACTAATTTTACAGCAATAAGGGCAGATAATGCTATTTTCACATCCACCGAAAGTACTAGTTTGTGTGTTTTTTAACTAGAGAAATCGAGTATGCCATTAGGTAGAGAATTACCCCAACTACTAAAACAGCGCTTGTACTATAAGGGACGCAAGTTTGATTTTGAGGTCAATCGCTTGCGTTTACCTAACAAATCTGAAGGCGACTGGGAGTGCATTCGTCACCCAGGGGGTGCTTTGGTTGTACCTGTGACTCCAGAAGGTAAACTTTTACTAGTACGCCAGTATCGTTTTGCAGCGCAAGGGAGGGTGTTTGAGTTTCCCGCAGGAACTATAGAACACGGTGAAGATCCCCTGGACACAATTCAGCGTGAAATACAGGAAGAAACTGGCTTTCGCGCTCACAAGTGGCAAAAACTAGGTGAGTTTTTTCTGGCTCCTGGTTATTCTAACGAAATTATCCATGCCTTCTTAGCACAAGACTTAGAAAAGCTTGATGAGCAACCTCAACTAGATGAAGACGAAGATATGGAAACAGTGTTTTTTACTCCTGAAGAATTGGAGAAATACATTTTAGATGGCGAACAAGTAGACGCTAAAACAATTTCTAGCTTTTTCCTTGCTCGTCCTTTCTTAAATCAATAACTGCCCACCAAATCCAATTTTTGTAGGGTGGGCAGTGGCCACCATCAAAAACCTGTAGTTACAGTCGGTAGGTTGGGTTGAGAAACTAAACCCAACTCACAATTCATCTGCAGTCACTCAGACTAAAAATACGGTATTTCTACAAAGATACCGTATTCTACAAATACTAAAAAATGCCATGAACTTGTATTCATCTATCAGCCTGTTTTTCATCCTTTATCCTTCATCCTTAATCCTTTATCCTTATTTTTGGTCAATGGCTTTTAGTGAAAGTATTGTAGTAAGCACATGATGAAAAAAAGTCAAGCATTTAACAATGCCGGTAAACTAACTGCTCTTTTATGTCTAATAACTCTTTTTCTCACACCTTTTGTAATTGTCAACGCTGGCGAACGTGGTGTATTAATGGAATTCGGTAAAGTGCAAGACCAAATCTTGGGAGAAGGTATTCACGTTATTGTTCCAGTTGTCAATACAGTGAAAAAACTAAGCGTTCGAGTGCAAAAGCAAGACATATCGGCTGAGGCTTCCTCCAAAGATTTACAGGACGTATTTGCAGATGTTGCCCTCAACTGGCATATTATTCCAGAGCAAGTCAATGCCATCTTTCAACGAATTGGAGAGGAAAAGGACGTTATCGAACGAATTATTAACCCGGCAATTGAAGAAGTACTAAAAGCAGTTATGGCACAGTACACTGCCGAGGAAATTATTACCAAACGAGGTGAAGTGAAAGCAATAGTAGACGAAACCTTAACGAATCGACTTGCGAATTATTATATTGCAGTTGATGATATCTCTCTAGTGCATATTCACTTTTCACTAAAATTTGGTGAGGCGGTGGAAGCAAAGCAAGTTGCCGCACAAGAGGCGAAGCGGGCAGAGTTTATCGCTATTAAAGCATCAAAAGAAGCAGAAGCAAGAGTAAATTTGGCAAAAGGAGAAGCTGAAAGTCACAGGATACTGCGCGAAAATTTAACCCCAGAAATTTTAGAAAAGCAAGCACTGGAAAAATGGGACGGTAAACTTCCAGTCATTGTTGGTCAAGGCGAGCACAAATTACTTAATCTCAGTGATTTTTTGAAATCTTATTAATGGGGACAGTGGATAGTGGTTAGTGGTCAATAAATCTACTAACTACTAACCACTATCTCTTACCTACTAACTTCCCGGAAATAAATTAGGAGTATCAAGAATTTTCAATTGGATTAATGCTAATATAAGAATTGTGTAAGCAGTTGATGTTACTAAACCTGTAAGTAGCTCCTTTTTAAGGTTTTGCTCTGTAGGCTGATTTTGAAACATATCCAAAGCTCCCCGTTGCATCAAAATAATTCCAGCAACGTTAGATAGCCAGTAACCTGCAATAGAGCACGGTAGAAGTAATTGGGGTGAGAATAAACTACAAATATACCCAAAGAAATAAGCGATCGGTAAATTGAATATCAAGTCATTCCACCAACATAGGGGTGACAGTAAATACCCCAAGACGAGAAACAAACCACCCCGTATCTTTTTTAAAATCCCTTGTTTCAAACCCTCTGGAGCATCTGACTGCAATTGCTCAAGGGTTGATTGTCCTGCTACTACGCTCGACTCCTGGCTTAGCTTTGGGAGGTTTTGCATAATTTAAAATTCATAATGTTCATCAACTTACCGTATTTTAACGAAAAGTGAAGAGAAAGTCTAGTACGGAAGTGGAAAATAGCCATGTGCCCTATATTTTATAGGAGCAACAGGAATTTTATAATTGGCGATCGCCTCTTCTGCTTCGTCTCCCACCTTATAAGAGAGAGGTTTGAACAAGAGGATGTGCGGCATAGCCGACCCTACGAAATAATAAGCTTTTTAGCCTGTGATTTTCTCAATAAAACTTGTAGGCTACAGTGGTGGTATACAAGTTGGATGTACCCCCCTTAATCCCCCCTTATAAAGGGGGGAAACAACAATCAAGAAGATTCTCCCCCATGCATGAAAACGTTGGTCTCTATAGACGAGTCCTACCAACTTTGTCGCCACCTCACGGCAGAATATGCCAAAACCTTTTACCTGGCAACTCTGCTGATGAGCAAGGCAAAGCGCAAGCATATTTGGGCAATTTATGCTTGGTGCCGCCGTACAGATGAACTGGTAGATGGTCCTGTTGCTGCCATTACCACACCGGAAACCTTGGATCGGTGGGAGCAGCAACTTAAATCTATTTTCGCAGGACACCCAACGGACAGTTTCGATGTAGCGTTGGTGGATACTCTCCACCACTACCCGATAAATATCCAACCCTTTCGGGATATGATCGAAGGTCAGCGCATGGATTTATACCGGAGTCGCTATCAAACCTTCGAGGAGTTGTACCTTTACTGTTACCGCGTCGCTGGCACTGTAGGCTTGATGTCAACAGCAATTATGGGAGTTGATACATCTCATCAAACAGCCCCGTGGAATAAGAGCAAACAACTATATATTCCCACTGACGAAGCAATTGCCTTAGGAATAGCCAGTCAATTGACTAATATCCTACGCGATGTAGGAGAGGATGCACGTCGGGGTCGGATTTACCTCCCTCTAGAGGATTTAGAGCGGTTCAACTACACAGAGCAAGATTTGATCAAAGGTGTAATTGACGATCGCTGGCGAGCATTAATGCGCTACCAAATTGCCCGGACGCGCCAATTTTATGCAAAGGCAGAAAGGGGCATCAGTTATCTGTCTGCCGATGCCCGTTTACCCGTGTGGGCAGCCCTCATCCATTACAGTGGAATTCTCAAAGTTATTGAACGCAGCGATTATGACGTGTTCAATCAACGTGCTTACGTGCCCAAGTTACAAAAGTTATGTAGCTTACCAGTAGCATGGTTGCGAGCACAAGTGTTATGATGTCGGTCTTTTGTCATTTGTGAGCCAAGTGCTGCAGGCGGGTTTCCCAACCTAGGCAACTGGCGTAGAGCCCAAAGGGCATAACCTATGGCTGACGCCACGGCTAGCGCCTATCGGCAAAGTGGAGCGTGCGCTTTCTTTGTGCTTAGCGTCTCCTTCTGAGATACCTAGAGGGTCATTTGTTCATATTGAGAACAAATGACAAATGACAAATGACAAATGACTCTTGACATTTCAAGTCCGAGTGTAATATGATTATTACTCGTGACCCTGGAGAGGTGGCTGAGTGGTCGAAAGCGGCAGATTGCTAATCTGTTGTACGGTTCGTAAGGCCGTACCGAGGGTTCGAATCCCTCCCTCTCCGTTTTGAAGAGCGATCGATAAGCACTGATAACTTACTTAGTGGCAACTACTTTAACTGCCACGCTCTAAAGGTAGGTAGCCATTTAATAATCGTGATTGATTTATTGATTGAAGGAAGAACATAAAAAACAAAACACACATCCTCTAATAGGAGGATAATCTTGTTATTATTTATCTTCTGGAGCCGATAGAAAAACTGTTTTACTTAATCTATAGCAATCCTGAATCAGGCGTGAAATTAGAGAAACCCAGTTTCTGGGGTCAGGCAATTTTCACAAATCAAATAGGGCTGCTATAGTCAACTTGCGATCGTATATATAGGCTCCTACACATCAGAGGAGTGAGATTTACTATATGCAAAGAATGAGCACAGCCTTTGCCTTAGCTTTGGTTACCATAGGAATTGGTTTCTTAACGGCGGCTTGTGATACTCAAGCCCCAAATAACCCCACGACTACCAGTGGTAACACAACTCCAGGAAGCTCAAATCCGACCACTGGTGGCAGTGGGAGTGGTTTGAAGATTGGTTCCCTACTACCAGCAACTGGAGATTTGGCTTCTATAGGACAGCAGATGATACCTGCTGTTCCCTTTTTGGTTGACACTGTCAACGCTTGTGGTGGCGTAAACGGTCAACCTGTAACCTTAATTCAAGTAGACGACCAGACCGACCCTAAATCTGGTGCAGCCGGCATGACAAAACTGGCAACTGTAGATAGAGTTGCAGGGGTGGTAGGCTCCTTTGCCAGTAGCGTGTCAACGGCTGCTGTCTCAATTGCTACCCAAAATCAAGTTATGCTAATTTCCCCTGGTAGCACAAGCCCTGTCTTTACCGAACAAGCAAAAAAAGGAGAATTTAAAGGTTTTTGGGCACGCACTGTTCCGCCCGATAGCTATCAGGGACCAGCTTTAGCGGCACTGGCAAATAAAAGAGGTTACAAGCGAGTTTCCACGCTTGTTATTAACAACGATTACGGCGTTGGATTTGAAAAAGCATTTGTACAAGCTTTTGAAAAATTGGGGGGAACAGTTGTTAACAAAAATAACCCCGTTCGCTACGACCCGAGATCGACTACGTTTGAAAGTGAAGCTGCTGCTGCTTTCGGTGGTAAACCTGATGCAGTTTTGGGAGTTTTTTACGTAGAAACAGGTAGCTTGCTATTGAAATCGGCGTACCAACAAGGTTTGCTTCAGGGAGTACAGGTGATGCTGACCGACGGGATGAAGTCAGATGAGTTTCCAGCGCAAGTCGGAAAAACAAATGATGGGAAATACATCGTTGCTGGAGTTATTGGTACAGTACCGGGTTCTAACGGCAAAGCATTAGAATCTCTTACCAAACTTTGGCAGTCTAAAAAAGGTGGTTCACCAGGAGAATTTGCTCCTCAATCCTGGGATGCTACCGCTTTGTTAGTGCTAGCTGCACAAGCTGCTAAAGAGAACACTGGTACTGGCATAGCAAGTAAAATCCGTGAAGTGTCTAATGCCCCAGGTGTAGAAGTCACAGATGTTTGTGAGGGATTGAAGTTACTCAAAGAAGGTCAGGATATTAACTACCAAGGAGCCAGTGGTAATGTAGATGTTGACCCAAATGGGGATGTCGTTGGTATCTACAACGTTTGGGCTGTTGAAGACAACGGTAAACTGAAAACCATCGATAAAGTTAGCCCTCAATAGGGAGTAGGGGCGAACGAACCTGCGTCCCTAGGTAGTTAGTTGAATTTGTCTACTAACTACTAACCCCTCACCCCTAACACCTAAGTTTTACCTACCAAACAAGCCACTGAAGTTGTAACCAACTCCAATCGCCAAACCTACGGTAACATCATCGAAAAATGCTGCATTGACAGCAGCTGTTGCCGTAAATTGACTTGAAATAGGTACATCAATCCCACCAGTTAGTAAAAAGGCAGCTTCAGTATCATCGCCAGTTTGAATAGCCGCACCAGCCCCAACATAGGGAGCAATGGGTAACGGTTCCGAGAACGGATCTACCGAACTAAATGAAAAGTCATAGGTTACGGGCAGGAGAATTGTGGTGTCATCTCCAATTGCAACTGATGGACGCGCAGAAATGGTAGGTGTAAATCCTATTTTGCTGAGAACTATAAAGCTACCATCACCCAAAGCCGAGTCACCGCCCAGACCGATGTTTCCTCCTACTCCGATGTAGCTTGAGCCACCACGGGTTCTTCTACCAGGTTCGATGGTAATATCTGACTGTGCTACATCAGAACCCGAGGGCTTCATTTGGGCTTCTGTTTCTTGGGGAGTGACAAGCGCTGCAGATGAAGTTGCTGTTGTTCCTGGAACAGGTGTAACCACATTGTTACCAGTTTCTTGTTGTCTGTTATCTGCTAACTGCTTTACCTGGTCTAAATCTGAAGCAGATGCTGAATTCTCTTCCAAGACGGTAGATTCCACAGATGGAGTAAAGACGTTTGGGTAGAAGTTTTCTACTTCAATACTTGTTGCTACTTGGGAAGACGCTTCAATTCCGGAAGACTGGATTAACTGCTGAGTGCTTTTGGTATCCACTGTCTGAGCTACAACAGGTAAGCTGCTACCTAAAACTGCCATAGCAGCTGATATGCTCAGTAACTGAAAAGCATTCTTACAGAAAAAAATATTGTTCACATTCACTCCTAAAAGAATATTGCCTGATAAATAATGAGTTATATGACCTTAAACCGCGTTTTGGCAATATTCAACATATAACACCAAAAAACTGCTTCCCACACCCCCTAGCGGATATGAGTCTTTTAAAGATTGGTAGAAGAAATTTAACGAGCGTATCCACAAATAGAAAGATGACAAGCAAGAATGATGACTGTTGGAATATATATCCATACGTCTATTAATAAAGACTAGTAAATTCTTGAGCTATAGAGCTTTTTGAGAATGCAAACCCACGCTATGCGTGGGAACGAAACGAGGTAGGACGATCTCGAACTGCACCAATTCCCTGTCAACCCAACCCGCTAATTGCTTCTACAAACTGTTGGGACACAAAAGGCAAAATGGAGCGATTTTTCGCGTTCGCTTTACCCTCAGTAAAAACAACTAATAGATAGGGATGCTTATCTGGTATTTCAATGTACGCAGCATCATGACGGACTTGACTTGTCCAACCCGCCTTTGACCAGATTTGAGCATTCTGGGGAAGACCACCGCCTATAAAACCTGTCACTTGGTCTTCTTCCACATCTTTTGGCAAATCCTCCGGTTTGAGGCTGCGTTTCATTAAAGCCATCATTGCTTGCGATCGCACGCTGGACACTGCCACGCCACCAACGATACTGTGTAGTAATCTGGCTGTAGCATTTGTCGTTAGCATATTACGGTTTTCGAGTAACTCTCCCACAAATACTCGTTCGCGCCCGTAAGGACCATCACCCCAGGTTTTTTGACAAATATTAACCGTTTCCAGGTCTGACCAGCCCAAAGACTGAAAATATCGGTTCACGATGTTACGCTGGTGCTTCCAAGTGTCAAAGGGTCCGACGGGTAATTCTGGACCTGAAGTGGTTCCACTGAGAATATCCACAACTAAACTGGTAGCATCATTGCTAGAATCAAC
>NZ_BAAFZH010000047.1:0-49930 GCF_054684315.1 Scytonema sp. NUACC21
CTAGTACAACAAGGCGCTCAGTATGAAGGATAAAGGATGAAATTAAAAGGCTTACACTATAAGCTTTGGAGCAATTTACAATAGTCGCCTTATTTACGCCGACTTGTACTAGTATTGACTCTGATTTTGAATTTTCCTCTGCTGAGAGTGACAAATGAGGGCTAATCAATAAATCCTTGGCTTGGCTCAGATACAAAAATTTCTTGCCCTGGTGTTAGCAAGTTATCAGGATCGTAACGCCGCTTTGCACGGACTAGCTTTTTCCAAAACGGGCCGAAGTGCTGCTTCCAATCATTTTCAGAAAAAGAGACAGAACTAACTGGATATAAATAACCACCTAAATCACGAGTTTGCTCAAATAACTGGCGATTATCTTCGAGCATTTTTGTAACTGTAGAACTATCTGGAGGGATTGCTGTTCGCAAAACAGAAAACAGAAACGTAACTTTTTCTTTTGGGACTCGGAATAAAGGCAGTTGAAAGAGTTGAGTTTTAACTGGATACAGTAATATTGGCCCTTGACCTGTATCAGCTAGTGTTAAGTTAGCAGCAACTTCTCCAATTAAAGTTTCAACGGTACTCTCAGGCACAAATAAATCCACCCAAGGATGTGGAAACGACCAAACTCCAAGAGATTTAAGAGAAGCAACTACAGGCTCTAAACGATTAAGAAAATCAAAGTAAATTTTATCTTCTATTTTTTCTGTACCTTGGTTGTAGTTTAATTTAGCAAGTAAAAATTTATTATTTGGGATGTTTGGTGGACTGTAAAAACTAGCGACTTCCAACATATAACGCCATCCCCCAGTATCTTTAGCAATCAATTGTCCTTCTACGTAATCAAAACGTTCATCATCTATCAACAAGCGTTGATCCTGTATGAATGTTGCTAAATCGTCATAATATAATTCAAACACACGCGCATTGGTAGCGGCAGGAATAAGTTTAATAGTTGCTTGAACAATAATTCCGCATTGGCCCAGTCCTGCAAGTACAGATGTAAAAAGCTCATTGTTTTGTCGTTGCGAACAGGTTTCTATTTGACCTGCACCAGTCACTACCTTGAGTTCTAAAACATTGTCAATCATTACGCCGTAGCGATGAGTTGCACCACCAATACCGCCTACCGATAAAGTTCCACCAATCGAAAGTTCTATGTAATCTGTAAGAACAGGGGGTGTTAATTTCTGCGGAAGCGTCTGTTTCAATAACTGGCTCCATAAAACTCCTGCATCCACAACAGCGCTGTCGGTTCCCACAAACTGAATCTTGTTGAGCGAACTCATATTAATGACAATGCCAGCTTCTACTTGTGACTGACCACGAGTTGAGTGACCCTGACCGCGTGCTGCAACTTTAATTTCATAAGTACGAGCAAATTGAATAATTTTAACAATATCTTCTATTGATTCTGGTTGAAGTACTGCCAGCGGTTGACGGTGTACTATATTACCGAAATCAACACTAGCACTAGTAAGAGTTTCACTATCTGTGTAAAGCTTGCCATCTAATTGGGGTAGATTTTCAAAGATGGATGTGGCATTAGCAGATGTTACCCAAGAACGCCGTTTAACATCAAATCCAATCACAATAGTACTAGCAACCAAACCCTGTAAAATTTGGCGGCGCGAAGTATTTGATTTTTTGTTTTCCATATAAGTCATAAATTTTTAAAATACTTAGTGTTCATTATTTAATACTAAGCCAGAAATCTTGAATTTAGATACAAAATTTTACATTAAAATTTATACTAAATTTAGAAAGCTGAAATCAATTAATAAAACACAATCTCGTCAAACTTATGTACATTTTCTGACACACACAAGATTGTAATTAACGAAGTTTATCTAATAATGTATGACCCTAAATTTATAGCTTAAGTGCATACAGCCCATGAATTTATAAGATTTTAGATAGAGCAAAATACTAGAAATGGTATAATAGAAATTATGCTATTAAAAATTAGGCGATATCGATCGCCGTTTACAACGCGCAAGTGTGCGATCGCTTTAGCGAAGCTGGAATTGTCTATCTTCCTTTGGGAAACTCGTCAGTGATTATATTTAATTGAGCAAGCTTTCAGAAGTGCATTGTAGTGGCAGTCGAAAACTCTTCATATTAAATTTTTTGAGCTAAAAACAGAACTGATAGGTAGGGCTTGGTCACATATCCACCGTAGGAATTTACTATCTGGATAACGACATTAGATAAATCCTGCTTTTCAGTTTCCGTAAATTTTTGATAAACAGTTTGAGTTTTGAGGAGGTTGAGATATTGCTCGGTGCTATAGTCCAACGACCAGGGATATTGTTTTATGACCGGGTTTTTGAAGCATTTACTGTCTAATATCCAGTTTTCTCTTTTTTCTATTAGTAAAGGAATTGTAGGTGGGGTTGATACCATTGATGGCACATATTCTTGATAAGCTTTATTCAGGGCTTGAAAGACTGGAGTATCGGGGGTAGGGGAAAAATTCCAAAAAAAGGCAATATGTCCCGTTTCTTGGTTCTTTCGTATATATGGTGCTAAATTGTTAATTCCAGTTGATAAATTTGCTGTAATATCAAGGCTTACAAGCGCTTTTAGTCTAAATTTTCAGCCATCCGACCGTTTTGCACTCAATAATGACTGTTATGCTTGGCTGGCATTGGGCTCAAGCTTATTGTTCAATAAAATTAGCACGCTAAGTACGCAAGAACCCTAATTTTTTGCATATGTGTGTAGTAACCAGATATATAGACTATTAGGCGAGTAATCTGTGTTTACTAGTGGAGGAGTTGTAAATGGTCTACCGTCTGAAATGTTTCACAGTTGCAACTCTAGTGTTGTCTGTGATATTGCCTACAAGTGCAGCTGAATCAAGAATTAGAGGAGAGAGAGGGAAATTTTCTCACTCTAAGTTGCTGTTAGCTGCACGGGTGCAAACAAGTCAACAAAAGAATGACTTGGCACAGTTTAAACTGGCGCAGACACCCAAAGTGTCTCTTCCTCCTGAGCTACAACGGAGATTGCAACGTATAGTATGTACGAGTTCGCGGGCAACAAAGTAGAAATCCTCTGTAAAACCGATTTCTATTGAAATTACTCTTTACAAGTAATGTGCGGTTTGTTTCAAACATAGTAGGATTATAAAGTTGAATAGAGTAAAGTTTGTACAAAAAGGTTCTCACCTCAATCTGGAATAACACTAGGCAATGATGTAGTGTCAAGTATATTCGCTCAATCATTAGGGGTAACAAGAAAAAACAAAAAGCAAATAGATACAAATAAACATAGCCTCATAGAATGGGATGTATGATGCAAAAACTATTAAGCTATATCAAGGGTATTAACTATTATACCGAGTGATAAGTAACTAGAAAGCTTTTTTATTGCACGATTTGAGCTACAACACTTTTTCAATTAGCAAAAATACAATTTCTATTATTACTGTTATGAAAAAGATTTGTGTTAACCCTCTATGCCACAATCCCCAAAATACCGAAAATACTAAATTTTGTACAAATTGTGGTTCTGGATTGGTTCTAAATAATCGATTTATTCCAATTGAAATAATTGGTCAAGGAGGTTTTGGTAGAACATTTAAAGCTGTAGATGAACATAGTTTAGATGAATCACAAAGATGTTTGATTAAGCAATTTTTACCTCCAGATGCGAACAATACTCCTAATAGAAAACTTAATATTCAATTCGATACTATCATCCCAGTACAAGAAATTGTACATAAAATTCCTGATATATATCGTACAGAAATTAATCAATTAGCTAAGCTAAAACATCCTCAAATTCCTGCATTGATAACCCACTTTGAGCAAGATGGATATTTATATATAGTACAAGAATTTATTGATGGAGAAAATTTAGAGGTAGAAGTCAATCGACAAGGAGCCTTTACAGAGGAAAAAATTTGGCAGCTTCTTTATGAACTGTTACCAGTCATTAAATTTGTTCACGATAAAAATGTAATTCATAGAGATATCAAACCAGAAAATATTATTAGACCTCGTGGAAATAAACCTTTAGTTTTGGTTGATTTTGGTGCGGCTAAATTGGTTGTAACTAGACCATTAAATACAATAGCTTCAGCTAATGGATTTACTGCTCAAGTAGGAACTGCTATAGGAACTCCAAACTACATGGCTCGCAAGTTTTAGACGGTTTAACTTCAATTAATCTTGGGCGATCCGGTCAACACTTCCGTGTACTGAAACCAAACTGCACTGCAGAAGCGATCGCTTCGGTGCAAGCCGCACAAGCGTGCTTATCGCACTCGTGCAAGCAATCCCACTTCAAGCAAAACTTTGCCCGTCACCTTCCCCATCCGCCAATTCTGGCAAGCGATCGCTTACGAGAATGCCCGGTCTATTGACTGGGCTTTTTTCGTAATATGTTGTGAAAATACTCTCGTTTCTAAGAGCAAAGGGGCGATCGCAACTTGGTACTCCAAGTCAGTGTGGGTAGTTCACAAACCTAACTCAGATAAACGTGCCAAAGTTCTATCTTCAGCAGCAATATAGAGTTCTTCTTTTTTACTTTTAGAGATGGCAAAGTCTGTGACACCAACTCCTAAAGTTGGAAGTGGTATGATGTGGCAGTTTTGCAATTGTTCTGCCTGTAGTTGCTCTAAACCAGTTCTAGCATCGATGGTAGCTTCAGCAACACGTTTAGCCAGCCCCAAAAATCCATGAGCTTCTGGTGAAAAATAAGGATTTTCAAGTCTCAAGCCAATAATTGGTAGCGGGTGTGTATTATATTTATCTTGCAACGCCCAAACAGGGAAGTTACTTACAGCAATAAAAGCAGAAAGCCCACAAGATTGAGCCACGAAGTGTGACTTCGTGGCTCAAGCGTCCTTTAGGTGTTAATTATACTGACCTTAGCGATTTAGAACGGTTAAGTAAATATCGTGAGGCGTTACAAGAAGCTTATCAGCTATTTCTCAGTTCAACACCACAAGAACAAAAGCTGTTTAAAGTGTTTAATGAGAAGCCCAAAAATGTAGTTATGCTAACAGAAATCACTTCTGATTAGGAGGTAAAAAGTGGTAAACCTAACGCCTACCGAATTAGAACGCTATCGTCGTCAAATGATGCTTCCTAATTTTGGTGAAACAGCACAGAAGCGCCTCAAGTCAGCGACAGTTCTAGTTACGGGTGTAGGAGGATTGGGCGGTACAGCGGCGCTATACCTTGCGGTAGCTGGCGTTGGGCGGCTGATTCTTGTCCGGGGTGGCGACCTGCGACTTGACGATCTGAATCGTCAAATTCTAATGACACATGATTGGGTTGGTAAGCCCAGGGTCTTTAAAGCAAAAGAAACTCTGGAAGCCATTAATCCTGATGTTGTTATTGAAGCCGTACATGAATATGTCACTCCGGAAAATGTGGATTCCTTAGTGCAATCAGCTGATATGGCTATTGATTGCGCTCATAATTTTACGGAGCGCGATTTGTTAAATGAAGCTTGCGTGCGCTGGCGTAAGCCTATGGTGGAAGCAGCAATGGACGGGATGGAGGCTTATCTCACAACGATTATTCCCGGTGTGACTCCCTGCTTATCTTGTTTGTTTCCTGAAAAGCCTGATTGGGATAGACGCGGCTTTGCAGTATTGGGTGCTGTTTCCGGTACACTTGCTTGTTTGGCTGCTTTAGAGTCTGTCAAGCTCATTACTGGGTTTAGTCAGCCTCTGTTGTCGCAATTGCTGACTATCGATTTGGCGCGGATGGAGTTTGCCAAACGCCGTTCTTATCGCGATCGCTCTTGTCCGGTCTGTGGTAACAATGCACCTTGGAGATACTCGCAATCTACACCAATGGAACAGTTGATGGTTGACGGTTAACTGTTAACTGTTAACAGTCTGCAAACACCACTTTGTGTCAATATTTGTCATGTTGGTGTCCTCATTAATTTCCCTGGGCTTTGCTATAGGCTGCTTTTATGCCACTGCAAAAATTGCAAATCAAATCTGGCAACTGATAGCTGCATTTATTGCATTGTTTTGCCTGATTTTAAGCTTCAGTTTTTCACCTGTGCCAATTGAAGTGCTGATTGTGCTTGCTTTACTCATCACCACTCAAAAAATTCACACTTTGGAAAACTAGGATGTAGGGTCTAGATTACAGGTTACAGGTTATACCCTGTTGCCTGTACCCTGTCCCCTATTCCAACAACTTTGAGTGCAAATTCTACCAAGACCGGAGGTTCAATGACTCTTACTTTGACAGAAAAAGCAGAATTTCACTTGCGGATGTTACTGCGAGGTTCTGCCCCCGAAACCAATACACCTACTAAAGGTATCCGCATCTCTGTCAAAGACGGTGGTTGCAGTGGCTATGAGTATGCAATGGAAATCACTAATAAGCCCCAACCAGACGATTTGGTTAACCAGCAAGGTAAAGTACTTGTTTACATCGATCCTAAAAGTGCGCCGTTGTTGGAAGGGATGGTTATAGATTTTGTTGAGGGGATGATGGAAAGCGGGTTTAAGTTTATAAACCCTAATGCAACAGAAACCTGCGGTTGTGGAAAGTCCTTTAAAACAGCTGACTGTACATCTGCCGGTAAACCTTGCAGTTAATTCCTACATCCCCACCCACACCCTTGAAGTCATAAAACCATCACGTACAGAGTGTGAGAGGATTTGAAAAATGGCTACTTATCAAGTCAGACTAATCAACAAAAAAGAAAATCTCGATACCACAATCGAAGTTGACGAAGAAACTACTATTCTGGATGCAGCAGAAGAAAGCGGTATTGATTTACCTTTCTCTTGTCACTCTGGTGCTTGTTCTAGCTGTGTAGGCAAAGTTGTGGAAGGCGAAGTTGACCAATCTGAGCAAACATTCCTTGATGATGAACAAGTTGGAAAAGGTTTTGCTCTTCTTTGTGTGACTTACCCACGTTCTAACTGCACAATTAAGACCCATCAAGAACCTTATCTAGCTTAAACACGGATAGCCCCGCCCTAAAAGGATTGGGAAGCTGTTCTACAAGAAAAAACTACCTCCTACCTCTTCTCCCATCCATGAGAAGTTAAGGGGTAGTTTTTTATGTTTGGGCAAAAGGAAAAGGAAAAAGGTAAAAAACTACCTTTTTCCTCACGCCTTTGTCTAATTGCTCATCTCACATCCAAAATCAAAATGGAGAATTTTTTAAAACACAAGTGTTAATTATGAAGTACGAACCAATGCACTCAGCAGATCATTCTTCATCCCTGACACTTTATCCCTTTTTATACCTTTGTTAGCGTTGTTAGCGCTAATTTTTACACTCTGATTTTTGCTGTGCGATTTAAACAAGCTAATAATAGCTCTTTCCCAGGTTTATCGTCTTCAGTAAATTTACTAAAAGACCAATAAGCTCTCTATGTAAATCTACTGAAATAAAACTTGGGTCATGATTTCTATCCTTCGTTTATTGTGTGTTTATTTATGCGTATATATTAGCAAACTCTTGTCATTAACATTATATTTATTAATATTCGGTAATAAATAATTATTCTCATTAAATCTGCACATACATCTTGATGCTGACTTTTCACGAAAAGCGATCGATAACACACACACCAATGACTCACGCCTTTAAGCATCAACCACTTCCGAGATGGTTACTAAATGAAATTTGCAAAAATTATTACTGATATAAGCTCAATTAATAAGCTGTAAATTAGCTACAACCCGAACAGTTTTTTCCTTGGAAGACTAAACTTTCCGCGATCGCTACTGATAATATTTATACAAAGGTAAAATGAGGATTTCATAATATACAGTTTTCAATTACGTATGTCACATGACAAAGCGTTTGAGCGCAATTGGTCTAAGTATTACGATGCTGTAGTGGGCCGTCCACCACGAGACACTTTACTTACAGCTCTGGCAAATTTTGAAACTCAAGAGTTTGACACTGGCAAAACAGGTGTTCGTCGGTCTTGCTTCGCGGTTGACTTGGGTTGTGGGGAAGGAAGGGATACAGTAGAACTGTTGCGTCGGGGCTGGCGCGTCTTAGCTATCGATGGTGAAGCGGAAGCAGTGGCGCGGTTGCTGAACCGTCCGGATATCAATTGCCAACTTTTAGAAACTCGTGTAAACCGTTTTGAAGAGTTGACCTTACCAGAGTCAGTAGATTTGGTAAATGCCAGTTTTTCTCTGCCGTTTTGTCCCCCAGAGCATTTCCCCTGCTTGTGGGAAAAAATAATTTCTTGTTTGCGTTCCGACGGGCGTTTTAGCGGACAGTTGTTTGGCGAACGCGATTCTTGGGCGATTTTTCCGACAATTAGCCATCACACCCGCCAACAGGTAGAAATGTTGCTGCAACCTTTTGAGATAGAAATGTTCGAGGAAGAAGACCATCCCGGAAAAACTGCGATCGGAGAAGAGAAGCATTGGCATCTCTTTGAGATCGTTGCTCGCAAAAAGTAATACCGATTCAAAAAATGTTTGCGACTTCTTATGGAACAGCTATACTCGCCCGTTCCATACGAGTGGCGGGCTAGAAGCCCGCACCACAAGAAGAGAAAGTTGGATATGTTTTTATCTGAAAGTCCCTTATTTATTGACCGTACATTACCGTCCCGAATCTGGAGCCGTACTACCAGGAGTTCCCGAACCAGGAGCAGTACTACCAGGAGTTCCCGAACCAGGAGCAGTACTACCAGGAGTTCTAGAACCAGGAGCGGTATTACCAGGAGTTCCCGAACCAGGAGCGGTATTACCAGGAGTTCTAGAACCAGGAGCGGTATTACCAGGAGTTCCCGAGCCAGTATTTCCAGTGCCCTGTGCCATATTCTGTGCCATCTCTAGGTGATCGGCAACCAGAGGTGCAACTTTACTTGCAAATGCTTTCAGCTGAGGGTCGTTTCCTTGTTGGAGGTAATTTTGGTAATTAGCTAGAGTTTTGGTATGAGATGCAACCTGCCCTTGCATATATGCTTGGTCAAAGTCTGTACCCTTGAGACCACCCAACTGCGACACCAAAGCTCTGTTGTCTGAACCTATATCTTTTGGTAACTGTAGCTTTTTTTGCTGTGCTATCTGGGTCAGTTGTTTGCTAGAGCTTGTATGCTCTTGAATCATACGCTGTGCATACTTCCTCACAGCTTGGTTTTGAGACCGTTGAAGTGCTAGTCTACTGGTTTGGATCTCCGTCAAGTCACTTTGCGCTGCCTGAGTCACAAATTGTTGGTCTAAATTGTTGGCTTGCGAACGAGTACCATTTGTAGAACCAGGAGCGGGTTTTGACGTACCTGGACTATTTTGAACAAGGATGGGCTGATTGGAATTACTAGAAGAACCAGAGTTTATGTTGGCTTGTCCTATTCCCGGAAAAGCGATGATGGTACTAATGCCAGCCATTCCTAGAAAGCTACCAACAAATTTTTTGATGAATTGCGTGTGATTGTGCATATTCCTTGCTATTAAGTACCTAAGGCTGACTTACAGGAGATTTTCAGCAGGAGCAATACAATGATTAACTTCCTTGTGACTCAGGAGATACAAACCATCTTGTATTCAGGGAGGTATATCCACCACACAAGTACCGTATGAAATAAAATTTCAAACAGCTACCAGTTTGTACTGCTTCTGATGAAAAGGTAACTAGTAGCGGGTTTTCAAACTTCTACCCAAGGAATAGGCTTCCCTTATGCCTATAGAAATACTTATTAATAGACATCTCCAAAAAAGAATGTAGAGACGCGCCATGCACGTCTCTGCAGCGATTGTAGACAACGCATAGTTAATTTTCGGAGATATCATATCATGTCCGGGTAAAGACTTATCATTAAGGCAGAGGGGGAGAGGGGGGGAGAGGGAGAGGGGGAGCGAGTTTTGAAATTTAAGGAGATCAACCCGAAGATTAAATAAGTTGCGGTTATATGCAGCAAGCAAGGATAAAACAATCACTTCATAGTTGAAGATTGGATTGACCGTCTCCCTAACGCAGAACTGGTTATTCATCCCACACTGCCTTCGGTCAGATGTGGGGCAACTGACCGATTAAGCTAAAACCCTGCTAAGGGATCTATGGGCGTAGGCTGTGATTCGAGGAACCTGAGAAAGTCTAACAATTCTTCCTCGGTCAGTAAAGTACGTCCTATCTTGTTGTAAGTTTTCTTAAGATGCTCCCGCCCTTGCTCTTTTGTCCAGCCCAATCGTTGGATCTGAACATCTGTTTGAGCGATGACATCAGATAAGTCCACTGGTTCGCTCTTCTTCTTTCTTTTTCCTGTATTTGTTTGAGTTCCCACGTCCTGTTGTGAAATATTACTACGTGATGGGAACGGTGTAACGTTACTGCTAAGAGAACTTTCAGGTGAAGAATTGTTTTCAGTTTTGCTGCCAGATACGATGCCTAAGTTATCTAATGAGTTATCGAAGTGAGATTCCTGCTTGTCAGTAGCTGATATGAAATCACTGGTGTCCAGATCTCTGGTGCCATGTAAAGTTTCTTGCTTCTTAGTAGCAGGAAAACGCCCGCTCATATCTTGACTGGTGATATCCAATTGGGCTTCTGGCTTGTTAGTAGTTGCAAAGATATCGTTTGGATCTGGAATTTTGGTATCAAATTGGCTTTCTTGCTTGCTAGCAGCACTAAAGCGATCGCTCTTATCGTTAACTTTTGTATCAGTTTTCCCCATGAATGAAGGTGAGCTTGCACCTAGAGGTGCAGTGACTTCTGTTTGCGGAGAAGAGTTAAGTACAGCAGCAGAATACGCCGACTCATTCAAAGCGTTTGAAATTGGCAGGGATGCTTTTGGTTGAACTTGGGCGACTGGTTCAGAAGCCGTAACTGCCGATTTTTGAGGTTGATGGGTGATTCCCAAGACAATGAGTGCCCTAGTTATAGCCCTGTCTTCTGCTTCCTCTAATATTTCTGCTGCGGCCATACCAGTGGCGCGGGTTGTGCCTTCAATCTGCACGCTTGCCCGGACTATATATTTGCCGTGATGAATTTGCACTAATTCAGTAATAAGATTGCCTTGGGGGTACTTGCTCTGAAATTGAGCCAACATAATACTGTCACCAAATCTTGCTTTATTTATTAAATGGGTTGGAAACGATTCATTCAAATCTAGCTCAATCTAGTACAAACGCACCAACCCGTATACTCTATGATATGTTCTTAAGGGCTTACGGGTTTTAAAAACAGTATTCTTACCTAAAAATTTAATTTGGACAAGTCAAGGTATTTAGAATGCTGTTCGCGTTTTACCCAGTATCCTCAATGTAACATAAGATTTTTCCAAGTCTTTTTTGGCTACAAAGGGCTTTTCTTAAATGATTTTACTGTTCGTGCTATAGTAATCACTCAATTAGTGTCCTAGAACTATTTTCTGCAAGCACGCTCTATATCTACAATAATGTAGTAATGGTTCGTCCTCACAGCTTGTTAAGCTGCTGACCTAATTGTTTCCGATCCTACATGTGGGTCAATTAGATTTGTCGGCAGTTTCTCCTAGTTCAACATCAGAGTCTAATGGCGTAAAAGAACCTTCACCTTAGACAATCTAACACCTGCCGTTTCCCTAAACTGTGCTTTTGGGCAGCGTGGAGAGTTCTCCAAAGTGCGTCTCTCAAAAACCCGTTGTGTAATTACCGAAGGGGGCAAAATCACTAGACGGGCGCACTTTGTAAGATTGTTTGGAAAAAAGGAACCATACGCCACCTAAACTTTGAGATGCTCCTGTGGTCCCCTTTATTATGGGCAATTCGTTTCCGGCTAGTGTCTGTAGTCGTGAGGGTACACAGCACGCGAACCAGATAAACAACACATGACGTTTTGACCAAAGGTCGGTTCACTACATGGAATTTTCAATCGCTACACTTCTGGCCAATTTCACTGATGATAAATTGGTCGCTCGTAAACTCCTAGAAAAAAAACTGGGTTGTGAAGATGAACCTAGTATAGAGAAACTTCAGATCGCTTTAGACGTACTGGAAAAAATCGGGATTTTGGTTAAAGAACGGGGCAAGTATCGTCGTGTCTCGGAAGAAGGGCTGATTGAAGCAAAACTCCGGTGTTCGAGCAAAGGTTTTTGTTTTGCCATCCAAGATGTGGAAGGAGCCGAAGACATTTACATTCGTGAAAGTCATCTAAGTAATGCTTGGAATGGCGATCGCGTTTTGGTCAGAGTGCTTAAAGAAGGCAGCCGTCGTCGATCTCCGGAAGGAGAGGTCAAGTTAATATTAGAGCGATCGAATCACACCTTACTGGCACGGATTAAGCAAGTAGAAGGAGGCTACCGCGCCGTACCTCTAGACGACAGATTGCTCTTTGAACTCAAATTGAATATCAATAACAACAGTCTGGAGCAAGCAATTGACCATTTGGCTCATGTGGAGGTTTTGCGTTACCCACTGGCACAATATCCTCCAATGGGTCGTGTCGTGCAGATTCTGGGTAGCGATGCAGAAGCAGCAGCCGACATAGATTTAGTCACCTGCAAGCACGATCTTTCCCGGATTTTTCCAGACCCAGTGCAAGAAGCAGCCGCCAAATTACCTAAAAAGCTGCTGAAAGCAGACTTGAAAAACCGTTTGGATCTGCGCCAAAAGTTTACACTCTCTATTATCCCCAATAATGGAGACTCAAAAGTAGTAGAAAATGCTTTTTCTCTAGAAAAAAATGGCGAGGGAAATTGGCGCTTAAGCTTTCACATTGCCGATGTTTCTCACTACATTCTCCCGGAGGAAATTCTTGACCGAGAAGCAATGAAACGGGGACGAGCTGTGTATCTCGGTAATTTGGTATTGCCAATGTTTCCAGAAGTTGTTGGTGAACGTTGTTCTCTACTACCAGGTAGCGATCGCCCAGCATTCTCTGTTTCAATTACCATTGATTCAAAATCGGGAGACATAGAAGATTGGGAAATTCAACCCACTGTCGTTAAAGTAGACACTTCACTCAGCGAAACAGAAGCAGAATCAATTCTGTCCAAAAAACCTATCAAAACAAGCGCAGAAGTGCTGCAGATGGTGCAAAACCTGGAAACTGTGCGGCAACTGTTGCAAAAGGTTCGTATCGATCGGGGTTGTTTGCAATTGAATTTGCCCCCCAATCAAAACCCATACTGTGATGAAGGTGCGTTGGGGTGTGTTGTCACCAACGATTTGCCCGTGCGCTCCCTGCTGACAGAGTATATATTACTAGTCAATCAGCTGGTGGCAACTCATTTGAGTGCCCTTGGCATCCCCGCTATCTGGCGAGTTCAAAGTGCTCCCGATCCAGAAGATGTCCAAGAAATGCTGAAATTGGCAATTAATTTGGGTGTTGAACTATCCCTAGACCCGGAAATCGATATTCAACCTCTTGATTATCAACAGTTAACTAGAGTTTTTGCAGACTCGGCATCTGAGCAAGTCTTAACCTATTTGTTGCAAGATACCCTAAAACAAGCTACTTACAGTACAAATAAAGGAAGTCACTTTGGTTTGGCATTACCAGAATATACCCATTTCACCTCCCCTTTACGGCGTTACCCCGATTTACTCATGCAAAGAGTTTATTATGTACTCCTCGAACACGGGCGCGATCGTCGCAACACCCGCGTGAAAGATCGTGTTAACCTCCGCCACTCCTCCTGTCATGGTGAAATAAACTGGAATGTTTTACCACCAGAATTGCAAAGTGAATTGCAAAGTGAATTGACTAGAGTCATCGTTCAAATCAACGATCGGGAAAAAGAAGTTCAAGAAGCTGAAGCTGATTTGGCAGGGTTGCAAAGAGCTTCACTTATGAAACAGCGTCTCGGTGAAGTTTTTATCGGTGTCATCACAGGTGTCCAATCCTATGGATTCTTTGTCGAGATAGAAGTTCCACCAACCGAAATGGAAAGCGGGAATAGTACACGCGTACCCATAAGGGTCGAAGGGCTAGTACACGTGAGTTCTTTGAAAGACGATTGGTACGAATATCGCGCCAGACAACAAGCACTGTTCGGGCGCAAAAATCGAGCTTCCTACAGGCTAGGCGATCGCGTAGCCGTACAGGTGAAGAGTGTTGATTATTACCGCCAGCAAATTGATTTAGTCACTGTTGGTAGTGATGGCTTACCCACAGGTAAAGATATGAGTGGCGTCAATGACGAAGTTACGAATATGTATATGCGTCATGATGACATGGAGCCCGATGACTTAGATTACGCAGATGATGAATAGCAATTAGTTAGGAGTTAGAAGTTGGGAGTTAGTAGTTAGTAGTTAAGAATACCACCAACCACTAACCACTAACCACCAAGCACCAACCACTAACAATTAACAGTTAACCGTTAACAAGTACATTTACCAGCACGTGTCCGATAATACAAAACCACTCATAATAGGCGTAACAGGAGCATCTGGACTGATTTACGCTGTTCGCGCCCTGAAATTTTTGCTTGAAGCAGACTATGAGATTGAATTGGTTGCTTCCAAATCAACGTATATGGTTTGGCAATCCGAGCAGAATGTTCGTATGCCAGTAGAACCCCTGCAACAGGAACAATTTTGGCGACAGCAAGCAGTCGTTGAACAAGCAGGTAAGCTATGCTGTCATCATTGGAGTGATGTAGGAGCTAACATTGCTAGTGGTTCGTTTCGTACTCAAGGGATGATAATCTTACCCTGTAGTATGAGTACTGTAGCAAAGCTAGCAGCTGGTATGAGTTCGGATTTATTAGAACGGGCTGCCGATGTTCAACTTAAGGAAGGGCGAAAGCTGGTAATTGTGCCACGTGAAACCCCTTTTAGCTTGATTCACCTGCGTAACTTAACAGCTTTAGCAGAAACAGGAGTCAGAATTGTTCCTGCTATTCCCGCTTGGTATCACAATCCCCATTGCTTGGGATTTCATGCACCGCTTTCCTGCTGCAATGGCAGACGGATAAATAATAATCTGATCGGGTAGTTACCTACCTGAATCAGGTAAGAGCAGAGCATTGTGAGCGATAAGGCTGTTTGCCCACGTAACTGCTGAGTTAGGGAAAGTTTAGTCACAGCAAATTGCCTCAATAGCTAATGTGGATTGCCATGCGCTCGGGTGCACCCTTAAAGGAGGTTGATGGTACCTTTAGTCTTACAGAATCATCTGGTTCCTGGCAAATCGTCCCTCACCTCCAGCGAGAACTGTTACACACTCTAATGCAGCGCGGAAGACGGGCTAAAAAATCCATCTAAATTAGCTGCATATTTAAGTTTTCCCGCTACAGCGCGAGCGCTAACACCATACGTAAATTTTATTTATGGCAATCGTGGTAGAGCTTGTAATATTACAACAATAAAATTAAAGAGCAAAGTATACTATTAGACAAATACCTAATTCCAATTTAGCAATTAGCACTCTTGAGCCGCTATGTTAAATCCTTCTATTTTCAGTCTACGTGCGGATTGCTGCCTTATAGCCGATGGCGATTTAGAAACTTATGGGTATCAGGTTTATAGGTTGGAGGTTACGGGTTACACCTTATTCCCTGTCACCCGTCTCCTTTCCCCCACACATTACTTAACTTAAAGTTGTCATGTAAGGTTAAATGGTGTTTTAGGATATTTGAGAATAGTTACATTCCATAAAATCAAGATTAAACTAGCCTTGAAACCCTGGTTTTCTCATCCACCTTACCAAGAGCCCGCTACAGAGGTCGCTCACAACGCCTCCTCTAAGTTTCAAATTCGTGCAGCTACAGCTGCTGATTTGACTGGCGTTGCCCAAATCATTGCCGAGAGCTTTCATTCCCAAAATGGGATTTTGGGATGGCTGTTTCCATTATTACGTTTGGGCATTTATGAAGATTTAAGACATCGTCTGGCATCAAGTACACCCCATCACGTTTGTTTAGTCGCTGTTAACACGACTTCCATTAAGGCGGATGACTTAGTTGGTACTATAGAATTAGGTGTGCGTTTTAACGATTCATGGAGTGAGGTTTCGAGGAGTTTCCTTTACCTATCCAATCTAGCTGTTAATCCTACATATCGCAGGAAAGGAGCGGCGTCAGATTTACTTCTAGCCTGTGAAAAAGTAGCCCTTAATTGGGGATTTCAAGATTTGTACCTCCACGTTCTAGAAAATAACCATCAGGCACGGCAGCTTTATTTTAAGTTGGGGTACCGAGTATACAAGGTAGAATCTTATTTGAATGCATTTTTTCTAAGACGTTCACGGCAGATTCTTCTACACAAGCATTTGAGCCCTGATTCAATGACGTGAGTTCCTTCATAACTCTTGTGGCTGAGAAGAAGTCAGCTTGTGCAGCATACAGAACAATGTTTGATAAATAAGGCAAGATTCTCAGGGGAAATTGCCACTGAAAATCCACCTGTTTGCGGGCTCTAGAGCTTTGTTTGCGCTCGGTAATGTCCCAGCACGCTGAAACCCCAATCCAAGGGAGGTAGTGCTGTGCTGCGCCCACGATCGGATAAAGGTGGGCAGTATCCTCTCCAAGCTTAAATTTCACAAATTAGATAGAACTGTTATATATTTCATAAATCAGCGATTTTACTGAAATTTGCTCTTCAAAAGGTTATTGATTTTAATACTTCATAACCTGAAAACTCTGTATTGAGTCTGTATTAAAAATTATAAAATTTTGAAAAAAATTAGCATTTCCTTGTTAAATTAAGAATATTATTCTCTAATAAATAAAAAAATCTTTGTAAATATATTTATTTATATGACGGAATAAAAATTTGTAGATTTTCTTTCCGATGGAGAGGGCCTATCTAAATCGTTCTATTTTATATGCCAAGTCTAATCTTGAAGTTATATGTAAATAGCAAATGTTTTCCATATAAAATAGATAGTTAATTTGGCATCAGTAAAATTACGAGAAATTTGTTTTTGAGTCCTCATAATAACTTTGTATTTAAAGCATCTATCTTTATAAAAACTTTAAGAAAATACTCCTTTAGTTGGAGACAAATCCAGTTAAATCTCATAAAATATGAATACTCTAATACAAAACCAGGTCTATTTATACTTTTTTCAATTCAATTCTTGATAGTAAAAAAGCAAAAATTTGATTCTAGAGCCCCTTTCTTATTCAAGTGCAATCTATCACCAAATCCATTCAAATCTAAGAAAAAATGGATAGCGAAAAGTGCCAACGCTATCAGACTGCTATGGTATCTACTTATTACCCTGACACCAGTTTTATTGACTATGTTGTCATGCCTAATGGAACTGAGCAATCCCAGAGCTCGGATCTCCTGACAATGCTGCTCAGTGGAAAAGTTTTCGTGGTCAATAGTCGCAGGCGGAATGGTTTGATACTGTTCAAACGCTTCCATGCGGAGTTTGCCGGACCTGGGGCAGCCGTAGGCGGTGATTACGATCGCGATTGTCTGGGGGCGCTAGCAATAGGGAATTTATCTTTATTGACTCCCGAGTCCCATGATGAACGCCAAAAAGCTTATTTGATCAGGCGGCAGTGGATTAGATTGATCAAACAAATTACGGAAAATCCAGTCCCCCAACAGCGAGTCCAAAAGATTTTGGATCAATTTGAGCAATATTTTCCACCAGAAATGGTTGCCCAGTTGCCAGATCAAACATTTGCTCTTTTGGTGGGTGTTTTACCGCAAACGGTAGCCATCTTGCGCCGTTTGGGTAATGCTGATTCAGTGGAAAACAGTTATGATGATTGATTTTTTTGCTGTTCGTCCTCTAAAAGAATATAAGTAGGTAGTAGGCAAGGACGCTGTCTTCCTAATACCTGTATTGTTAGGTGAAAATTTCCAAATATTTTAATTTTTTACTAGTCTCTGTGAGACATTGAAGCAAGAAGATCGGATTCTTCTATTGACTCAATAGCAGGCAGTATATGGCTTAAAGTGCGGCTGTTCTCCTCGGGGCTTCCTACAGAAATTCTCAATCCTCCACTAATTAGCCGTACAATAGTGCCAGCAGATTTAAGTTTTTGGTGAAGATTTTTTAAAGCCACCTCTTGCTCATGAGAAGCATTGAGTTGAAGACGAACATAAATAAAGTTAGCAGAACTCTCCCAAACTTGTAATTGCGGGCATTGAGATAATACTTGAGTCAGTTTTGCTCGTTCAGTTAAAGTCTGGGGAATTGACTCTAACAAAAGCTGACGGTGTTGCAAAGCTGTTAATGCTGAAGCTATTGAGAAACTGGGGAGATTGTAGGGAAGGCGAATCTTTTCCAAAATGGAAATGAGATCGGGATGAGCAAGACAATAACCAACCCGCATTGCTGCTAATCGGAAAGCTTTAGAAAACGTGCGTAACACCACCCAATTAGGTCTTTGTGGTAATTCCCCAACAAGGGTATGGTGACTAAATTCAAAGTAAGCTTCATCAATAACGACTAAAATATTTTCTGGTAAACTTCTTATCCATGCCAATTCTGCTGCAGTTAAAGCATTGCCAGTAGGGGAATTGGGATGAACAACAAAAACTGTCCTGATGGGTGGATTTTGAGTTTTTTCGATAGCCGATTGGGCTGCGTGTAAATCAATTTGAAAATTTTCTTCGTGTCTACCCACCTTTACCACTGGAATTCCAAGAGTTTGAGCTAGGATAGCGTACATGGAAAAAGTGGGCTGGGCAACTAGAATTGAGCCTTCACCTCCCAGACAACTGGCAATGAGTAATGAGCGGATGAGTTCATCTGAACCATTGCCCACGGAAACATTGGCAGCAGTGAAAACCGATGGTGGAAGGCTTGCTGATTCACTAGCATAATTCGCGATCGCACTTTTGAGTGTTTCGTGCCCACCATCAGGATAGCGGTTTGCTTCAATAGCTTGCTCAAAAGTCAATGCTAACTTTTGTTTTAACTCAGATGGCAAATCGTATGGGCTCTCATTTGTATCCAAGCGGTCAACTTGGATAGGTGATTGGACTGGTTGGGCAGTATCGCTACCGGGGTGTGGTTTGTATGCCGTAAATTGGGCTAAATCTGACCTGATGAAGGGAAGCATATTTAGTTATGAGTTATGAGTTATGAGTCATTGGTCATTAGTCAATGCTTTGCAACTTGCATTCTCTAACATGACAGCATATTTTGTGTGTAGGGTAACACCCTACATTTCAAAGCATGAGTTTATGAGAAGATTAACAATTATACAAGTTTCAGGGTAGATGGCAAAAGACCCGAATTGCTTGCCAAATCTCTACCAAAACATTACTGAGGCTGTGGTCGCTATCGAGTTCCACTAGTTCTACCCAAGGACGTTGGATAGCAAAGTCGCGACTGGCTTGAATGGGAATGACTTCATCGTGTTTTCCATGCAAGATGAGAGTAGGGATAGGGGTTTGCAAAACTTCCTCTTTGTAATTCTTGGCATCTGGAACGAAGTCATAACAAAAAGGAAGAGCGCGTCCTTCACCATAGTGATGTACCATCAGATATTTTTCTTGTTTCCATTGCTTGAGGGTTTCTAAGCCTAACTTAGGTAACCAATGCGATAAAAACCCAAAAGCAGGTGCTAATAGGACAAGGCGTTGTACCTGTGAATGTTTTTGTCCGAGATGCGCGGCTGTCAAACCACCTAAACTTGAGCCAATAAGAGTGACGGGAGTAGAATTGTCAACAAATACTGACGAGATTTGAGCTAATTGGCGGGTTATTGTCAAGTGGGAAAAATCACCTGCATTTAGATCGGGAATTTGGAGAGCGATCTGGGCTTGTGAAAAGCGATCGAGAAGGTATCGTGCTTTGGCAGAATGAGGGCTTGATGCAAAGCCATGAAGGTAAATAAATTGAGTTGACATCTAAGTTGACTTTTGTCAATTGTTTGGTGTCATTTGTCCAGTGTCATTTGTGATTTGTCAATAGCTATTACAAAGAACTAATGACGAATGACAAAGGACTAATGACTGCCATCTATGAGTGCGGAACGAATTCCAACAATAAACTCGCAGTTGCCTTCAGAGTCCACCCAACCTAACGGCGCAGCATACAAACCCCTTTCAAAGTTCTCAAAACGGCGAATTTCACGACAAGCAATATTTCTGGCAGCACCTGCTACTGCTGGTGTTGGATGCAGTTGGGCGACTATTTTTAAGGGATGCACGTCAGGGGGAACAATTGCGCTTATCGGAGTCCATAAATGTTGAATGTTGGTTAATTGACGCAAGCGAGGTCGTAACACTTGTGGTAGTAAACCCAGTCGAGACAAACGTTGTGTAATGAAATGAATGACTAAAGAATGCTCGCGCCTTTCTTTTTCACTGTTGAGCAAGCGACTGGCGTTAGCAGCATCTTCAAATGGTGTTTTCCCTCGTGGTGCAGAACCCGCCAAAGCATCCGTGACTAATTGTTTTTTTTCAATGCTAATTAAACGCTCTGGGCTAGCTCCTATAAAGTGCTGTCCCTTCCCATTGCTTATGGAAAAGACATAACAATTAGGGTGTAACTGCCGTAAATTATTTAAGGATTGCAATAAGTTAAATCGGCTGGTTGATTTAACATCAAGTGCATCTGCTAAAACAACTTTACTTAAAGCCTTGGAATTAATTTTTTCCAATGCGGCTGATACGGAATACTTAAATTCCTCTGGATTAGCTACATATTTTTGATTGAATTTTTTGTGGTTACCATTTAAACTAAGAATTTCATATTGCAATGAATTTATAGTTTCAATCTTGCTCCACAAAATCTGCAATATTTTTTGGATATCCGTAGTGGCGTTAACAGTTATATTAGCAACTAATGTACAACACTCGTTTTTCACAGCTACTTGCCACCTAGGAAGAAAAATAGTAGCAGATGGAAATGGGTAATCTACTTTGCTATCTTCCTCAAAGAAACGGAAACTACATAAGAATTGCGGGTCTGAAAACCCTTGGTTAATTTTAGAGAAACAAATTGTTTTTTTTAGACAATCTTTGATAAAATTTTCTGCTTTGATGAAGCGTTTTTTGCCTGTTATCTCTAACTTGGCTACAGTATCAATAGCAGCGATCGCTTCTTTTTTTCCCTTATTCTCCCAATAAAAACTAATTTGGTGAGGTTCAGCTAGTTTATCAAGCACAACTAGAGGATCGACTGCGTCAATCTCTATTGAAACACTAGCAATTTGTGTGCAATCCTTTTTTAGGCAATTTTGCTGAACAGCCCAAAGAAAGCGATATAACTCCTTATTGTATACAAAAAAGTCAGCGCGACATTGTGAAACTGTCATGATCTAAAAATAGTAAATTTTTTTGAAGTTATCTTCCAAAAGAGTCACAAATTATGGTCGTATTTCTACAGGTAACACAAATAGTCCCTTTTATCCAGAGTTAGACTTGCAAAGTAGTTTTGCAAAAACTTGCCTGCAATGTCCAGTTTCTGCTGTAATTTGAGATTGAGAGAAAAGTTGGCAACTTTTGATTGTGTTACCTGTATATGGTGTATTTGTAAACCATAGAATATTTTGTATCAGAAAGTGCTGACCATTTAGTGAATCACGACTGATGACTACAAAGCTGATTTCTTATCCCAACACTAAACTATGGATGGCGGCACTAAAACCGCCAATGTACAGCGTTGCTATTATGCCCATCTGGGTTGGAACGGCTGTTGCTTTTGCTGAAACTAAGACTTTTCATGGAGCAGTTTTTTCTACCTTTTTAGCTGCTGCAATTTGTATCCTGGCTTGGGAAAATCTCAGTAATGATGTCTTTGATTCAGAAACAGGGATTGATAAAAACAAACACCATTCTTTGGTGAACTTAACTAGTAATAAACTCCTAATATTCTGGTTGGGAAATTTGTTTTTAGGTCTGGGTTTGCTAGGAATATTAGCAATAGCTTGGTGGCAACAGGATTTGACGGTGATAGGAATAATTTTGCTGTGCTGTGCCCTGGGCTATATGTATCAAGGACCTCCCTTTCGTCTAGGATATCAGGGTTTGGGAGAAATCATTTGCTTTTTTGCCTTTGGTCCGTTGGCTGTCTCAGCAGCATACTACAGTCAAACCGCTAGCTGGTCGTGGAGCAGTTTGGCAGCTTCGATAGTGGTCGGGATTGCTACGAGTTTAATTTTGTTCTGTTCCCACTTCCACCAAGTCAAAGATGACATGGCAGCAGGTAAGCGTTCTCCCATTGTCCGCTTGGGTACGCGAAAAAGTGCCGAGCTTCTACGTTGGTTTACGGGCAGCATTTATGCTATCGTCTTCTTCTTTGTACTTTGGGGCACTTTCCCCATCTGGACGTTACTCAGTTGGGCAAGTTTACCCTTTGCTAAAAAGTTATGTCACCATGTTCTAACCAACCACAACCAGCCGGAAAGAGTCAGCAATTGTAAGTTCATTGCCGTAGCAGTTCATTTTTGGGCTTGCTTGCTGTTTGGGTTGGGATTTGTGCTTTAGTAGGGACACTTTGGTTGCAAGATGGCTTGTAGTGGCAAGGACAAAGGATGCTCCTGCAAGTTGCCTTGATTCTGACATCATGAACTATAGATTACAGTTTCGTCCTTACCGAAGGAGATTTGTGCGATCGCTAGTCACAAGTCACGGTATTTGGGAGATTCGAGAAGGTATAATTCTTCGCCTCACAGATGATTTGGGTAGAGTCGGGTGGGGGGAAATTGCACCCATTAGCTGGTTTGGTTCTGAAACCCTAGAACAAGCCCTCTTGTTTTGTCGTCAGTTATCTGAGGAACTGACCGATGGAACAGTTTTCTCTATTCCCGATAACTTACCCGCCTGTCAATTTGGCTTTGAGTCAGCAATTAGGGAAATAGGTAATGGGGACTGGGGAGACAAGGAAGAAAATTTTTCCTTTTCCCCGTCTCCGCTTCTCACTTACAGCGCCCTATTACCAGCTGGCGAAGCGGCGCTTTTGGTATGGCGCACACTCTGGGAACAGGGATATAGGACTTTTAAATGGAAAATAGCGGTTTATCCTATTGCTGAAGAACTCAAAATTTTTAAAGCACTGGCTCAAGCCTTACCAGCCTCTACTAAACTTAGATTAGACGCAAACGGCGGATTGAGTTATGAAGCGGCTAACTTATGGCTTTGGACTTGTGACCATATCAAGACGAACAATGAGTTCCCTTTAGAAATTGAATTTATCGAACAGCCACTGTCTGTAGACCAGTTTGATGCAATGTTGAATCTCAGCTACTGCTATAGCACTGCCATAGCTTTAGATGAATCCGTTGCTACACTTAACCAACTTACTGCTTGCTACCAAAAAGGCTGGCGAGGGATTTTTGTCATTAAGCCGGGAATAGTTGGTTCCCCATATCGTCTGCGGCAATTTTGTCAACAGTATGAAATTGATGCTGTGTTTTCTTCTGTGTTTGAAACCTCAATTGGCAGAAAGGCTTCCCTGCAACTTGCTACCGAATTGTCACGACACAATAGGGCAGTAGGTTTTGGAGTCAATTATTTCACATAAGGAGAAAAACTAGCTGAGAACTTATGGTAAAAATTTTAGAAAACCTTATAGACCGGGCATTTGCCCTACCTCATGACTGGCTGATTTGCGATCGCAATCATCTATTTACCCAAATAGCCGAACAACGGTATTTGGAGTTAATGGAGTTTTCCCACAAAGAAACACCACCAAAGATTTTTTTAGCTGAAGACGAACCAGTAAGATTTCTAGCTAGTTTTATCGCAGCTTCTGCAGCCCGTTGCCAAGTTTTTCTTTGTAACCCCACTTGGGCAAAACCAGAATGGCAACAGGTTTTTGATTTGGGAACCCCGGATATTATTTGGGGGATAGGGGAAGAGAACACGGGGATCGTCCCAGACAAGGAAGACAAGAAGAAAACTCTTTTGCTCCCCTCCTCACTCTCAAATTTTCCACTCATCATGGTTCCTACAGGTGGTTCGTCAGGAAAGATTAAGTTTGCCATCCATACTTGGGAAACTTTGATGGCATCAGTACGGGGATTTAAAGAATATTTTCAAATAGATCGAGTTCACTCGTTTTGTGTCTTGCCGCTGTATCATGTTAGCGGTTTAATGCAATTCATACGTTCCTTTACTACGTTTGGTAATCTAGTCATTCTCTCTTTTAAAGAATTGGAAGCTGGTCAAATCTATAATATTAATCCTTCGGAATTCTTTATATCTTTAGTACCAACACAGTTACAACGTTTTCTAAAAAATCCAGAATTAACTGAATGGCTATCCCAATTTTCAACCGTGCTTTTAGGTGGTGCGCCAGCTTGGAATGAGCTTTTAGAACAAGCAAGATATCATAAAATTCGCTTGGCTCCTACCTATGGCATGACAGAAACAGCATCCCAAATTGCTACTCTCAAACCCGATGATTTTCTTAGCGGAAAAGATGGCTGTACTCGAATTCTACCTCATGTTCAAGTTAGTATTTATAATGAAAAAGGGATAAGTTCAAATGTTAATCAAATAGGAAATATCAGAATTTATTCTCAATCTTTGTCTCTTGGTTATTATCCTAAAATTAGGGTAAATCAAGAGTACCTACAAGTAGATGATTTGGGTTTTTTTGATGAACAAGGATATTTACACGTTTCTGGTCGTGACAGTGACAAAATTATTACAGGTGGTGAAAATGTTTATCCTTTAGAAGTTGAATCAGCTATTAGAGAAACTCAAATGGTGACAGATATCTGTGTAATTGGGGTACCAGATAAAGTTTGGGGACAAGCAGTAACAGCAATTTATATACCTAAAATGCCAAATCTTTCTCCATTAACACTTAAAACATTGTTAAAAGATAAATTGAGCAAATTTAAAGTTCCTAAATATTGGATTGGAGTGGACAGTTTGCCTCGCAATTCGCAAGGTAAAGTTAATCGCTTGCTGCTACAGCAAATAGCTATAAACTCTCTGGAAAAGAATATTCTTTAAGAAGATTAATACCAATTTTCTGTGAAGCTGCACGCGGTTTTTACCCCTCCTAACCCTTTAGCAGCTAAAATGTTGGCTCTGGCAATATCTTCAATATAGACAAAATCCATTGTCTGCTTGCCATCACCAAAAATCAATGGTGGCTGCCCTGCGGCGATGCGATCCATCCAGCGAATCAGCACTTCGGTGTATACACCGTAAATATCCATGCGCGGACCGTAGACGTTGAAGTAACGCAATCCTACATAGTCTAAGCCGTACATATCATAGAAACTGCGTAACAAACCCTCATTAAACGTCTTGGCTGCACCGTAGAGGGTACGGTTGTTATAGGGATGGTGTGACTCAGTAGTGGGAAAATCTTCTGCCATGCCGTAAATGGAGGCGGAGGAAGCTGCCACTACCTTTTTTACCCCTGCATTAACCGCTGCTTCCAGGACATTGAAAGTCCCATCTGCCAAAACTTCTAATGCCAGACGCGGTTCTTCCGCACATTGAGTAATGCGGATAGCTGCTTGATGAAAGACGATATCTACGCGTTGCATGACATCAGCTAACAGTTCGCGATCGCGAATGTCACCTTCAACAAGCACCAAATGCCCGTGCCGTTGTGCCCAAGCAAGGTTTTCACGCCGTCCCCGTGTGAAGTTATCCAAGATAATAATCTCAGAAGAGCCTTCTTTAACCAGCAGATCTGCGATGTGGGAACCAACCAAACCTGCTCCGCCTGTAATCAAAACTCGTTTATTTTGCATATTCTTTTAACCTAATGATTTCCTGTTCCAGAGTTTGAATGCGTCCTAGTAGGTGAGATGCCCTTAAGCCCAAAGTACTTTTAACAGACTTGATGATATTTGCTGCTGCTGTCCTTTCTTCCCCTTCAAATTGAACCTCAAAAATTCTCAAAACACCATCACCCGTGAGAACATCAACATAACCTTCTGTTTTCGATCTGCCGATGATTCTACCTGGTATGCGTCCTACGTAGGAAGGGGGATTATTTAAGGGCTTAGCTTGCCACACAAACAATTTTTTACCCTGAAGGTAAGTGTAAGCACCAGGAAAAGGAGACACTAATGCGCGAATGAAGCAGTCTATGCTTCTAGTGGATGCCGACCAATCAATCTCACTATCCTCAGGAAGGCGAGTACAACAGTAGGTAGCTTCAGCGTTATTTTGCACGACTCCTTCATAACCATGCAATAGCTTAATAACCGTCTCTCCCAAATGTTGGCGTTGAATTTCATTTAATTGCTCGTATAAATCCGCGACAGTAGCATCAAAGCGAATGGGAATCAGTTGTTGAAATAAGATATTCCCTGCATCCAGTTCCGGTGCAATTTGATGAATGGTTATCGCTGCATGAGATTCATCATTGACGATCGCCCAATTGACATTGGCACGACCGCGATATTGAGGTAAAGGAGAATAATGGACATTGATAAATACAGACAGTTCAATCAGTCCTGGTGGCAGAATTTGGTTATAGGAGGACACCACGACACATTCTGGCTGCAACTTTAATACCAGTGATTTAATTGCTCCTTGTGAGATATCTGAAAATATGGGAATACCTGCTTTTTGAGCAAAATTAACCACTGGGTCATCTCCATTGGACTCAGGGTCTACATTTCTCACAACACCCCGAACGTTGCAATGGGAAACCAAAGATTCCAAAGCGCTTAAGGTGGTGATACCCATTCCAATTAAAAGGACATTAGCCATTCCCCATCTCCGTTTACAACAGTTGAGCAAATTTCATTTCTGCGTCGTTGGAAGATTGCCGCCATACGACTTCAGCGGCTTTCAATCCTCCTGTTTGCAGACGGACTATTGGTTCGGGTCCCACTGCTGATGGCAGAATACCCATATGTCCTGGCTTGGGTTCTACTTCCGGGCATACAGGTATGTTATGCGATAAAAATGCAGATCTTTTTATGTCACCCCAATACTGAGCAACTAAAGCCCCTTGCCAATACTTGGCGATGGTAGCTGCATCTTGTGCAGATAAGACTGGTTCGAGGCGCGGTTGAAGAGCAACTAGGATAGCATCATAGGTTTTATCTGTGGGTGCGGCTGCCAAACAGTCGATAGTGTCTACACTAGCACCAGCACTGACTAAACCACGTTCAATGAATGAACTAAAAGGGTTATCGCACAACAGCAAAATATTGCTTGTGTAAACGGCAATGCCTGCATCTAGTAAGAGCTTAACCGCCATTATTCCTAAAAAGGAGAACACATCCACTGCTGGATGTCGTTCATTGACTCCTACGACTTGAATATCGTTTAGGCGACAGGCGATGAGATCCACGTCTTCTGGTCTAAACTCCCATGCTTCATACATTAACCCAATAACCGCATTTGGCTTCATCCAAGCGATCGTTTCTGCATTGATAGGACGCACGTGACCGCTATTGGTAATGATATCAGCTTGAGCTACGACATCTCGTGATTTATCGGTGATAAATTCGATCCGCTCACTTACCCGTGCAATTTCAGCTATTTGCTGTATTTGTCTTTGCACCTCCTCTACAGTACCATAACGGCTATTGCGGGTTATGGCAAACACCTTTGTTGCTCCTGCTAGCGCCGCCAGTACTGGCGTCACTGCATAAGCTCCAGTTGCCGCTTCTGTCAGTACGGTTAAATTCTGAAGTTGTAAATTGCAACGCTGAATTGCCTGTTGCATTAAAGTGACTAGGCGGTGGGGATTTAAACCAGGACGGGTATCGTACATTAAACTTTCACTCCCTGAAGAACGCTAAGAGTTTCAGCAATTGAATGAATGTTTGCTGTTGTGAGTTCGGCGTACATGGGTAGTGAAAGGACTTCCCGCGCTGCTAATTCAGAGTTTGGAAAATCACCGGGTTTGTAGCCTAAATCTGAGTAAGCTTCTTGCAAGTGTACTGGAATTGGATAGTGAATCCCTGTTTGAATCCCCTGTTCCTGTAACTTTTGTTGCAGTACATCCCGTTGCAATGACCTAATGGCGTAGACATGGTAAACGTGATGGCTGTAGGGCATGACAGTAGGAGTTTGCACGCCTGAATCGGTCAATAATTGGTCGTAGAGAGCAGCATGGCTTCTACGTGCGTTGGTCCAAGCATCTAAGTAACTTAACTTGACCCGCAAAATCGCCCCTTGGATACCATCCATGCGGTAGTTATAGCCCTTCAGGACGTGATGATATCTGCGTTCTTGACCCCAATCACGTAGCATCCGCATAGTACGGGCATATTCAGGATTACTGGTGACGACCATACCTCCCTCACCATAAGCCCCTAAGTTCTTACCAGGGTAAAAGCTAAAACACGCTATGTCACCCAGGCTACCAACCCGACGCCCATGATACTCAGCCCCATGAGCTTGTGCAGCATCTTCTATGACAGTCAAACCATAACGCCGAGCAATTTCCACAATCGGCTCCATGTCTGCAGGTTGTCCGTACAAATGCACGGGCAAAATGGCTTTGGTTTTCTCGGTGATTGCTTTTTCAAGCTGTGTGGGATCTATTGTGTAGGAAACAGGATTGATATCTACAAAAACAGGTGTGGCACCAGTGTAACAAATTGCTGCCACTGTGGCGACAAAGGTAAAAGGGACAGTAATCACTTCATCCCCAGGACCAACGCCTGCAGCTAACAATGCTAAGTGTAATGCACTCGTACCTGTGTTAACAGCAATACCGTATTCCGCTCTACTGTACGCTGCAAACTCTTTCTCAAGCGCTGTTACTTCATCTCCTAAAACAAATTGAGTACTTTCCAGTACTTTTAGGACAGCAGCGTTGATTTCATCTTTGATGCTGTTGTATTGAGCTTTTAAATCGACAAATGGAATCATGCTGCGACCCTCGCTAAATCTAGTTCAACTAACCGACCCTGTCTTTTCAAAGATTGTGTAGCAGCTTCAAGAATTCTGACTACTCGCAGTCCCGCTTCTCCATCTGTGATGGGATGTTCGTTTTTGCGAATACAATCAAGGAAGTGCAATCCTTCTGTTCGCAGTGCTTCTGTCATATCTAAATGAGGCGACCACATATCTCCAGCACGGTAACCAATCAGCATCTGATATAAACTTTCGGTATTCTTGCTATTGACTGTAATTCCCTTGTCGTAAACTTTGACCTTTTCGCTTGGTTCTAAGTCATCATAAACAATCATTCTTTGACTACCGCCAATCAGTGTACGGCGTACTTTCACTGGTGCTAGCCAATTGACATGGAAATGTGCAATTAAGTTATTTTCAAAGAACAATGTTAAGTATGCTATGTTTTCCGGCTCCCCTGGAACGTGATTTATACCTGTGGCAGAAACAGCGTATGGTTGCTGTGCTAACAGGTAATCCATAATTGAAAGGTCGTGTACTGCCAAATCCCAAATAACATTGACATCATGCTGAAATAGACCTAAATTCACACGTACTGAATCATAGTAATAAATATTACCTATGGTCTTGGCAGCAATGAGCTCCCTCATTTTGCGTACAGCACCCGTGTAAACAAAGGTATGATCTACCATCAGAACCAGGTTACGCTTTTCGGCTTCATCAATCAACCTCATTGCCTGTTCGGATGATACTGTCATGGGTTTTTCAACGAGGACGTGTTTACCCGCTTGCAATGCCGCTAAGGCTAAGTCAAAATGGGTGGTCACTGGTGTGGCGATCGCAACAGCGTCAATCTTTGAGTCAGCAAATATATCTCGACAATCTGTTGTCACTTGGATGGTTGGATAGCGAGATTGTACTTTTGCCAGTAATTCTGGTTGAAAATCACTGACTGTCCTAACTTCGGTTCCTGGAATTTCCATGAAATTTCTGACTAAATTAGGTCCCCAGTAACCGTAGCCAATGACACCGATGTTAATGTTATTTCCCATTGTTTCTTTCTTATCAAAATCTCATGTTTGTGGAATATTAAAAAAGCTATGGTCAAGCCGCTTTGCTCCAATTCGTAATTCATGAATTTTTCATTACGAATTATTCCTACCCCTCCCTAGCCCTCCCCTTATAAGGGGGAGGGTCTGATATCAGGTCCGGGTAAAGATTTATCATTAAGGCAGATGGCATTACTGAGTTCGGGTCTTGGATGGGATGGTCTTGATGAGATTGTATTCTCTGATGGTTCCAAGAAATCTTTTGGAGTATTTTCCCAAGCTTCCCGGAGGTGTAAATCTCTGGGACATATCACAACTTGGGACAATTGACTTCCTAAAATGCGGCTAAAGGCATCTACACCCTCAGAGGGCAATATTGCCAGCTTCAGCATCTGCGATCGCAATTTCTGGAGTACGTCGGGTAGCGATACGTTGACTGCCATGCCTACTTCTTGCCAGGTATCCCAGTTTGTACATAGGGTGAAGGTGTTACCTTGGGAATTCTTGTAGTGAGCAAAGGCGTCAAGAAAGGCATTTGCACTAGTATAGTCTACCTGACCAAATCCTCCGATGATTGCAGTAATTGATGATGTGAGAACAAAGAAATCTAGGGGAGTATTTTTAAAAATAGAATCGAGGACTAACGTGCCTTTCACTTTAGGCGCGAGGATTTTCTCTACACTATCTCGAGTTTTGCCCAGAATTGCGCCGCCTCCTGGAACCCCTGCGGCATGAAGCACTCCATGAATCCGACCAAATCGCGCCTCTGCCTTAGCAATAGCTTCTTGCATTTGTTGGAGGTTGCTGACATCTGCTGCGATCGCCAAAACTTCAGCACCCAGTTCTTCCAGTTCCCGAACTTTCCGAATTCTTAGACTAACGCTATCCCCAACTTCATGACTATCAAGCCATTGTTTCCACTCCTCTCTGGGGGGCAAAGCCGAACGTCCGATGAGGATGAGTTTGGCTTGTGCTGTTTTCGCCAAATATTCCGCCAGCACAAGCCCAATTCCCCCAAGTCCACCTGTAATCAGATAGACTCCTCCTTTCCTTAACCCTGGTGTCGCTTCCTCAGGCTTATCTAACCGAACTGGCTCAAAAGTTTGTACCCAACGATGAGAACCGCGATAAGCAATAACCCGGTCAGAGAATTGAGTTTGTAGCTCGTCCAGCAACTGATTTATCAGTTTTTCCTCTTGCCAACTTCCTTGTGGAGGAATTGCAACATCAATACTGCTACAGCTTATGTTTGGGTATTCTTGCGCTATCACCTTGACCGGGCCTAGTAGAGTTGCTTTCTCCGGGCACAGCACCTCAACGCCCGTGACTTCCTGCATATTGTTGGAAACAACCGCAATTTGCAGCTTATCGTTCACAGTCTGTTGCCCGAGGGCTTGTGCTAGAAACAGCAGACTGTAAAATCCTAAATCTTGAGCTTTGTCAATCGATTCGGGCCCCGATTCTGCTTCACCCTTTGACGTGACATTCCATAAATGAACAATTGTTTGTAGAGACCAAGCATGGCTGGTCTTTACATCTTTGCGTAGTTCATCAAGCAGGGCACTGTAGTCATTCCCTTCCCTGGGATTTAAGGTATATACATCGTCCCTCAACTTTAGAAACTCCGACCCTACCTTCACTGTAATGACATTTTGTCCCTGAAGTTCGAGTTTTCTCACGAGTTGAGCACCCAAGCCGCACTCATCAATAAACACGAGTGTACTTGACTGAACTGGTCTCTCTTCTGGTTTACGGGTGCTAAGGGGAGAGCGTTTCCAGGAAGGAATGTAAAACCAATCGGCAATTGGCTTTTTATCTGGTATTGATGTTGAAGACAACATTTCTACATCGGTCTTGACAACATCTGCTTGTTTTCGGGGTTCAATCCAGTAGTGCTGGCGCTCAAAAGGATAGGTTGGCAAGGGGAGGCGATGGCGCTGCTCGTGGGCATAAAATCCCGACCAATCCACCTGTACGCCCGCAAGCCAGAGCTTTCCTAATGCGGTCAGCAAGAAAGCAACATCCGATTGGCGGTCTTGGGGATGGCGTAAGGAAGTAAACACGGCTTGGTGGACTGCTTTGTTTGGATGCTGTCTGACTAAGGTGCTCAATGTGCGTCCGGGACCGACCTCCAGCAAAATCTGTTCTGATTCATTCAATAACTGTTGGACACCTTCGGCAAAGCGTACTGTAGAGCGTAGATGCTTTGCCCAATATTCTGGATTTGTTGCTTCTGCGGCAGTAATCCAAGTCCCCGTGACGTTGGATATGTATGGAATTTGGGGGGGTGTTAAGCTGACTTTTTTGACCTGTTCGGTGAAGGACTCCAGTATGGGGTCCATCATTTTTGAATGGAAGGCATGGGAGGTATGTAGGCGACGGCACTCTACTCCCTGTTCTGCTAACTGCAACTCTAGTGCCTCCACAGCCTCGAAGGTACCTGCAACTACGCAAAAGCTGGGTCCGTTAACTGCAGCTAAGGAAAGTTCTTTGCCCAAGAGAGCTTGCACTTTCTTTTCTGGTAGGGGAACCGAAAGCATTGCCCCTGCAGGTAGTTGTTGCATCAAGTGTCCCCGTGCAGCAACTAAGGCTAGGGCATCTTCTAAGGAGAACACACCCGCCAAGCATGCGGCTACGTATTCACCTATGCTATGACCGATCGCTGCCATCGGATGCACTCCCCATTCCATCCATAATTTGGCTAGGGCGTACTCTATGACAAAGAGTGCTGGTTGTGCGATCGCTGTCCGTCTGATTTGCTGTGTAGCAACTTCGGTGAGTGCTTCCGTTGGGAACAGCACATCGCGCAGGTCTAATCCCAAGTGAGGCTTGAGGAGTTCCGAGCAAGTATCTACAATCTCGCGAAATGTCGGCTCGGTCTGGTAAAGTTCTCTACCCATATTAACATACTGCGCTCCCTGCCCCGAAAACATAAACACCACAGGTCGGGCTTTAGGCTCTATAAAGCTTGTAAAAACTTGTTTTGCATCTAGGGAATTGAGTGCAAGTGACGCCTCTTTAATATCTTGACACACCAGCATCCGTCGATGCTCGAAGGCACGGCGACCAATGCTTTGGGTGTAGGCAACATCAGCAAGGTTAAGTTGGGGATGCTCTTTTAGGTGTTCGGCTAAATTGACAGTTGCGCGATCGAGTGCGGAGTCGGTTTTGGCTGAAAGAACCAACAACTGCCAAGGTCTGGATTCTCCAGAAGACTCAAGAGTAGGGGCTTCTTCTAGGATGACGTGGACATTAGTGCCCCCGATACCGAAAGAACTGACCCCAGCCCGACGCTTAGTTCCGTCAGTTGTCCATTCGCGTAGAGTCGTATTGACGAAAAAAGGGCTATTGGCAAAATCAATCTTGGGATTGGGCTTTTCAAAATGCAGGCTTGGTGGTATCTGCTTGTGTTTAAGTGCCATAACTGTCTTAATCAGACCGGCTACACCAGCAGCTGTATCTAAATGTCCAATATTTGTTTTCACCGAACCGATGGCACAGAAACCCTTCTTTTGAGTTGTGCCACTAAAAGCTTGTGTCAGGGCGGCGATTTCAATCGGGTCTCCCAAAACTGTTCCGGTTCCGTGGGCTTCTACGTAGGTAATTGTTTCTGCTTCAATCCCTGCTATAGCCTGAGCCTCCGATATCACGGCGGCTTGACCTTCCACACTGGGGGCGGTATAACCAACTTTTAATGAACCGTCGTTGTTGATAGCCATTCCCCTGATGACGGCATGGATGTTGTCTCCATCAGCAAGGGCATCTGATAGGCGCTTGAGAAGCACAATTCCCACACCGTTGCCACCAATAGTTCCCTGAGAGCGGGCATCAAAGGCTCGGCAGTGCCCATCCGGAGACAGTATCATGCCTTCTTGATACAAATAGCCTGTTTTTTGTGTTATGCCAACTGAAACTCCACCAGCTAATACCATATCACACTGGTAATTCAGCAAGCTCTGGCATCCCATTTGCACGGCCACTAATGAGGTAGAGCAAGCAGTGCTGACGTTAACGCTAGGCCCTGTGAGGTTGAGCTTGTAGGAAACTCGCGTAGGCACAAAATCTTTATCATTGCTGATGAAAACTTGATAAGTGCCTATGGATTCGATTTTATCGCGGTTTGAGATGAGGTTATAGAGTAGGTAACTATTTAGACCGGCACCCGCATAAACACCAATCTGACCGTCATATGTTTCAGGGTCATAACCAGCATTTTCCAAAACCTCCCAAGCACACTCTAGAAACAGGCGGTGTTGGGGGTCCATAACTTCTGCTTCTCTGGGTGTAAACCCGAAGAATGAGGCATCAAACATTTCTACGTCTTCTAACAAACCATTTGCTTTGACATAGTTTTGGTGATTCAGTAATGCCCGGTCTATGCCTGCAGCCTCTAATTCCTCATCAGTAAAAAATGAAATGGACTCAACACCGTCGCGCAGATTCTGCCAAAACTCATCAACGTTCTTGGCTCCTGGAAAACGACCAGTAATGCCAACGATCGCTATCGCATCCATTCCAGAGTGTGTTTCCCAGTTATCCATTGTTCTTCTTCCTTTGTTTCGTCAGTGGTTGTCGTTTCAGAGCTTCTATTTGCTTGCTGGCGCGGTTATTGATTTTCTGCCTTGCAGGTGCCGCCACATCCACATCCTGTCCGAGATATTGCGCTAAAGTACTTATAGTTGGATATTTAAATAAATCAACTACTGAAATTTCTTTGTTAATGTTTCCGAGTAACTTTTGATTGAGTTTGCTGTGAACTTGGACTATCAGAAGTGAATGACCGCCGAGTTCAAAAAAGTTGTCGTTCACACCAACTCTTTCCAGATTCAGCACCTCTTGCCAGACATGGGTGAGAATTCGCTCCACCTCGTTTCGCGGTGCAACGTATGCTTGGGCTTCTATTCGGGTTTGGTCGGGAGTGGGCAGGGCTTTGCGGTCAACTTTACCATTGGGTGTGAGTGGAAAGGCATCAAGCACCACAAAATAAGATGGCACCATATAGTCGGGCAGTTGCTGTTTGAGGAAAGAGCGCAATTCACTCACGACTGGTGTTGCTTCACTCTGACCTAGCAGATAAGCAACTAAGCGCTTGTCCCCTGCAATCTCTTTGGCAATAACAACGGCTTGTTCTACGGTTGGGTGTTGGCTCAAGATTGACTCAATTTCGGCTAATTCAATGCGGAAGCCGCGCACTTTCACCTGATTCCCCACTGCCGTTCACTTAAATAAGGACCCCACCGCTTCCAGTATCCTATGCGATCGCGATCGGCTGCCAATCTTGCTTCTTCTTGAGTCATCGTTTTCTTTCCAGCTAGTGTCTAATTTTCACTCACTGCTCCTGATAGTTCCACAACAGTCCACCATCCACAAAGAATGTTGTACCTGTTATATAGTCAGCATCAGAGGACGCTAAAAAAGCAACTACGGAAGCTACATCTTGCGGCTTGCCCAAGCGACCCAAAGGGATATTTTTGAGTAAAGCACTCAGTTTCTCTGGGTCGTTCAAAAGCTTAGTGTTAATGGGGGTCTCAATTGCTCCTGGTGCGACGGAGTTAATCGTGATTCCAAAAGGTCCCAGCTCAACAGCCAGGTTGCGCGTCATCATTTTGACACCTCCTTTGCTGGCACAGTAAGAAGTAAAGTGTGGGAACGGGAGTTCTTCATGCACTGAGCTAATATTAATAATCTTTCCCGTCCGATTGGTTCCAATTAGGTGCTGAACGAAGGCTTGAGTTACAAAAAACACACCCTTTAGGTTGACATTAAGCACTGCGTCATAATCTGCTTCTGATACCGACCAAAAATCAGCGTGCTTTTCAATGCCAGCATTATTCACCAAGATGTCTAGTCTACCAAAATGTTGGATGCTAGATTCAATCAAATGGCGAACTTCGCTCACTAGACCTAAGTCTGCCTTCACAACAAAGCCAGAGCGTCCGGCGGCCTCTACTTTAGCTCTTGTTTCCTCAGCCCCTTCCCGATGGCTGCGATAGTCAATTACAATGTCCGCGCCTTCTTGAGCAAGACGCGCTGCAATGGCTTGACCAATTCCCTGGCTGCTGCCTGTTACTAAAGCTACCTTATTTTCAAGTTTCAATGGTGTTCTCCGTTTAAAATAGTGTGATGTCTGTTGAGACTTTTAGGAAAAGAAGATTGTAGATTGGAATTGCTAGTGTACATCTACAATCTTCCTTCTGTCTTCAACACTCTAGGTTGTTTATTCCAGTAACATCCTCTTGGATTCTGTTGAGTTTAAGCTAAAACTGGAGTTGGCTTGACAAACAAATCGTGACCTTTAAGAACTGAAGCAACTCTAGAGACATTTGCACCGTGATGCCTTGCCGCTTCAAGTCTTTCGTCCGTCACGCCCGTTTGCTCCATCTTTTCCCCAGCGGAACGTGCGTATGGTCCCCACTGAATTCCTGCCAAGTGGTAACCTGGGGTATTTTTGGGAAGAGGCACTGCCACCATGCCCAGTTCGGCAAAGTTAGTTAACAGAGCCAGCATCGTGAGTTCACATCCACCTCCAGCGTTTCCATAACCACTGCCGGTAGCGAACACAGCACCAACTTTGCCAACCATGGCATCTTTCATCCAAAGGCGGCTGCACACTGTATCGATAAATTTTTTGACGCGCCAATCGGAGCTCCCCATGTGAACAGGTGTTCCAACAATAACTGCGTCACTGGCAATTAAATCTTCTGTTGTGACATCTTCTGCTAACTTAATAGAAACTTGAGTATCGGGAACTGACGCGGCTCCTGACGCAACCGTCTCAGCCATCTTCCGTGTATTACCATAATCTGTTGCATACACTATCAATACGTTTATCATTTTGAATCTCCTGAATTTGGTTTAAAGGTGACGTTGACAAGAGAGGGAGAAAACGAGTTTTCCATGCGCCGCCCACTTCACACTTGGGGCATTAAACTTTGGACAACCTTGCATAGATAAATCCCAGGGAAGTAAAGTTCTGCAGGCGATCGCTCGTTGCCTAGAGTTAAATAGACTACCTCTGACGATGCGGTACTTTGACATTTTTGAAAATGCAAAGGTAATGAGGAACGTGAAAAAGTTTAGCTGTCAACAGCTCGATTTTACCCATAGCAAGGAGTCGAAAGGCGACTACAGCAACCATTGCTCCCAGTGGTGAAGCAATGCAGTAAAGCCACTGATCTTTCCAATAGGGTGTGACTAAAGCCGGTCCAATGCTACGTGCGGGATTTAGACTGGTGCCAGAGATAGGTGATTCCAAGCAGACCATGGTTGCCACTAGAAGACACACCATCAGTGGTGTCCAGCGCATGAGTTGATGATGACTTAAGAAGATAAAGATAGACAGCACCAGCAGAAAGGTAATGGTAACTTCAGCAAGAAAGACGTACCAGAGTGAGTAACCATCTCCAGGCAAGGTCATACCATTCCTAACGCTGGCAGCATAACCTCCCCACACCATCACTACCAGCTGAGCAGCAATAATTGCACCAAGGAATTGTGCAATAATGTATCCGAGCAAATCGTGTTGATGCATCTTGCCTTGCACCCAGAATGCCAAGGATAAGGAAGGATTGAGGTGAGCACCACTCAATTTACCCAGTGGGGAAATCGCAAAGAGAGATCCACTTCCAGCAAAGCACAGCCCTGTAATTAACAAACGTATACTTTCGTTGGGTATGAGAGCCTGCATCGGCAACCCCTTACCAAAATTAAAGACAACCGCACTCAGCCCAACAAAAATATTAAAACCAGTTCCAAGAAGTTCTGCACCGTATTCAGACCAGTGGATCTGTCCAGAGTGGACAGTGCTTTTTATGGACATGGTTTATCTCTCCTGCTCAAGCCGTAAAAGACGAGCTGCTGCCCGGTCTACCAACCATAGCAGTCTCCCTTGTTTTGGACGGATAATCTGAGCGGGGAAGCGGTCGGGGTCAGGGTCGTCCTCTAAGACTGCTCGTAAGGTTTCGGCTTTTTCCGCGCCGCTAACTAAAAAGATCGTGTATAAGGCATTATTCAGTACTGGTGGTGTCAGGGTAACTCTGTAGGTGTTTTGCTTTTCTACCCAGGGAGCGGCGACAAGATGTATGTGTTCGTGTATTGCATTGGTTCCTGGAAAAAGGGAGGCGGTATGTCCATCTGGTCCCATTCCTAAAAGCACCAAGTCAAAGCGTGGTAGTTGTCCCTGGCGCAGAGCAAATATATCCTGTAATACTTGCTCATATTTGTTTGCCGCAGTACCAGGATCTGGATTCTCGGTCAAGATCCGGTGTACGTTTTCCGGTAGAACAGGAACTTGAGATAACAGCCGCTCTTTCACCATGCGGTAGTTGCTATCGGGATGGTCAGGTGGAACATGGCGCTCGTCACCCCAGAAAAAGTGAACCTTGTTCCAGGGTACCCGTTCCCGAAAGGATGCGGTATCGCTAGCCAGTAACGTGTAAAGACTTTTGGGCGTCGAGCCGCCAGCCAGAGCGATAGTAAAAATCCCTCGTGCTTGTATCGCTTCTTGAGCCCGATGGACAAATTCCTCTGCAGCTTTGAAGCTAATCTCTTCAGCGTTCGCAACAACTTGGATGTCAAACTTTACTGATAACATGACCCGTCCTTATCATGGGTGTGAGAGACTAAATAATTTCTCCGTAAATATCCATGATGGCGTTGAACAACTGCAACGCATCGGACTTGCGGCGCTGAAACGAGTTGCGACCGATAATTGAGCCAAACCCACCACCATAATGGATTGAGCGGATCTCATCAAGTATTGTTTCATCGCTTTCGGTTGGACCACCAGAGAAGATGACAACGCGCCGCCCATTGAAAGTACACTGCACCACATGACGCACCCGCTCGGTCAGCGTCCCAACTGGAATTTGCTCTTTTTCGTAAACTTTGCGTGCCGCCTCTTGCTCAATGTGTGCGGTCGGCAGCTTGACCTTAATGATATGAGCTCCAAGTTGGGCGGCAATCTGTGCGGAATAACCGATGACATCGATCGCGGTTTCGCCCTGTTTGCTTATACCAGATCCACGAGCGTAAGCCCAGATAATTACCACTAGCCCAAAGCGTTTGGCTTCTTCCGCGTAAGCCCGGATCTGCTGATACATTTCCATCCGATGGGCTGAGCCAGGGTAGATAGTAAAGCCAATGCCCACGCACCCCAAGCGTAGGGCATCTGCTACGCTGCCAGTTAGAGCTTGATTCGGGTCTTGTTCATCGAGGAGGACATCGTGGTCGTTAACTTTGAGGATCAAGGGGATCTCACCAGCAAACTCCCGCGCCCCTGCCTCTAGAAAACCTAAGGGGGCAGCATAAGCATTACAACCAGCCTCAATTGCTAGCTCAAAGTGATACCGGGGATCGTAAGCAGCTGGATTGGGACCAAAACTACGGGCGGGCCCATGTTCAAAGCCTTGATCCACTGGCAGGATTACCAGCTTGCCAGTGCCTGCAAGCTTACCGTGGTTGAGCAGTCGGGACAGGTTGGTGAGCGTTCCTGGATTGTCGCTGCCATACCAACTTAGGATTTCTTGCACGTGTTTGTTCATCTTGCTTCTCCCATCTGATAAAGTTCGTTTGGGGTGTAAGCCGAACTTCGGCTGCCCAAAATATAGCGTTCCACTGCATTGGCAAAGCCTTCCTCTTCGTTGGAGGTCGTCACGTATTTGGCAGCACGCTGCACCTCTTGGTTGGCGTTACCCATCGCGATGCTAAGTCCGCTGGTCTTGAACATTGGCACATCGTTGGCCATATCCCCGATAGTCGCAATCTCGTGAGTGGGAATTGCTAGCATTTGTGAAAGCCGCTCGACCACAAACCCTTTGTTAGCGCGTGGGTGCGTGACATCCAGGTAATAGGGCTGGGAGCGAGCGGCAGAAACCTGTTCCCCTCCACCCGAACTCGCACCTGCCTCGCAGCAGACCTGTTCTCTAAACTCCCTCTGGGTGTCAACTTCACACCGCGCCACTGCCTCTAAGTCATCGCTAACGCCGACAATCTTTGCTACGTTGTCAAGTAAATTATCAAAAGAAGGTACGACTGTTGGCGCGAGCTTGACCGTCCATTCTTCACGGTCAACGTGGGGACCGTGCCGCTCGTTCACAAACCACTCGCGATCGCTGTAAATCCAGACATCAAGACCGTGGGCAGCAATAATCTCAACAACGCGCTTGGCGATCGGTGCGCTCAAGAGATTCTGCTCAATGATTGAGAAATCCGGACGCAGGAACACCTACGGCAGTCCTGACTACTTCTTCACGGAATATTTCCGCGTCAATGAGACCTCACGGCTCAGTCATCGCATTCTGGCAGCAATCACCGAAAATGACACAGGTCGCCCCGTTTTTGCACAAATGATTGGCGAAAGCGTTCCCGACTTAGTAAGAACAGCACGGGAACTCTGTGGCTATAATATTGCGGGAGTTGACTTGAATATGGGCTGTCCGGCACCGAGAATCTATCGCAAGCAAGTTGGGGGTGGATTGCTGCTCTTTCCAGAAAAAGTGGATCGGATTTTAGGGGAACTGCGACAAGCAGTCAACGATCGCCCCTTGACTGTCAAGATGCGTATAGGCTTTGACAACACAGATACTTTTTACTCGATTCTAGATATAATCAATCGCCACAGCATTGATTTACTAAGTTTGCACGGTCGCACAGTCAAAGATATGTACCACGGGTCAGTGAAATATGATTTGATTGCTGAAGCGGTCAGGCGGCTCAATTGTCCAGTGCTTGCCAATGGTAATATCTACTCAGCGACAAAAGCCCAAGAAGTGCTTTCTCAAACGGGGGCGGCGGGTGTGATGGTGGGACGGTGGGCGATTGGGAATCCTTGGATTTTTAATCAAATTCGGCAAGCTTTGCGAGGAGAGCCGATCGCACCTGTTCGGTTAGTAGAGGTACGCAACTACATTGAGCGTTTATGGCAAACCCCTGAAGCACCAAACATACCAGAGCGAGCGCGTGTAGGCTACCTTAAAATGTTCCTCAACTATATTGCCTTAAGTGTTGATGCCCAAGGGCATTTCCTGCGGCTGATGCGACAAACCCAGACAGAGGCAGAACTGTTTAACGTTTGCGATCGCTTTCTTGTTGCTGAAGGAACGAAAACTTTAGCCTTAGCACCTTACCAAGGTGTGTAATTACCGTTACTGCTTAGTAGTTGCGGTGCATGGGCTCTCAGCGCTACTACGAGCCTAGGACTATGGAGAATACCGGGTTCGAACCGGTGGCCTCTGCGGTGCGATCGCAGCACTCTACCAACTGAGCTAATTCCCCTAATTTGATTTTTGGATTAAGACAAGGGGTCAAAAACCTATCTTAAATCCAAATAATCATTTATAATAACACTACCAACAGCAAATTAACCATTTTTTTGCGAGTAAAGTTCCTGAACTCGTTCCAGTTCCAAATCGCTCAGATAATCTACCGTCCAGTTAGCTTGGCGCTGAAGCATGTGGAACGGGTAGGTGTGGGCTACCCCAACCACCTGTATACCTGCTTGTTTCGCTGCTCGTATACCAGCAAAGGTATCTTCAATTGCCAAGCACTCCTGTGGGAGAACATCTAAATCGGGATATTCCTGGTTGAGGCGTTGTACTGCCAGCAAATAACCATCTGGTTCTGGTTTACTGGTGGTAATGTCATCGCCCGCTACAATGACTTTAAAATGTTCTGCGAGTTTGGCGCGATTCAGTACTAGGTCGATTTCTTTACGGATAGCACCACTCACTATCCCTAACTTCAGGTTGCGAGAACGCGCCTGAAAGATTAAGTCATCTAACCCAGGGTATAAAGGCAGTTTTTCTATTTTTTCTACTTCCAGCGCATAACCTTCTGCTTTCCGGTTGAGTAACTGAGTGAGATAGGTGTCACTCACCACTCGCCCTCGGCTGGCTAGCAACTCCTTCACGCAGGTGCGATCGCTGCGTCCCAAACAAACTTTGCGGTACTCACCTGGTTTTAAGGTCAGGTTTTCCTCAATCAAAAGTTGCTCTGTCAATTGCTCGTGAATTGACTCATCATTAATTATGACACCATTAAAGTCAAACAGAATTGCCTTTAAACTCATGGAACTGTATCAAAAGCGGGTGATGGAAAGCCTTGCAAATCTCCATTATCTACTGTGGCGTCCACCTGTGTAGGAGTGTATCGCATGACATTTCTTTCAAAAGGTGTCTCCTGAGATGAAATGGGCTTAACTCCACTTGTTACCTGATTTATCCACCATACATCCTGAGTTTGCACCGCTTCAAATCCCGCAGCACCCATCCATGCATCCACGCTTCCGGCTGAATATTCCTGAATGTACGGCTCCTCAAAAACGTTGTTCAGCCAATCCAATTGGCGTATCGTTTTCTGATTTCCATCCAAAATCAACACTTGTCCCCCAGCCACAAGTAAACGGAAGCATTCCCGTAAAATTGCTTGAGATACTGCTGTAGGTGTTTCGTAGAATAACAAAGAAGCTGTTACCAAATCAAAAGAAGCATCAGGAAAACGTGTATTCTCAGCATTACCGTGTCGCCAGGTAATTTCTAAATCAGCACTTTGGGCTTTGTGCGAAGCCCTAACGAGCATGTAAGGAGATAAATCCAAACCAATTACGTCGGCTTCCGGGAAAGCTTGCTTTAACATCAAGGTTGTGGAACCCGTCCCGCAACCCAAGTCAAGAATTCGTCTCGGCTTTACTTGAATGGCGTCAATTAACGCCTGACGCACAAGAGTTTCGTTAGGTGCTAGAACATATTGGGTTATGGGGTCGTAGGTAACCGCTGCACCGGGGTTGAGATAGCCCCGCTCAATCCCGTGAAAATTTTGACTGCTGTAGTATGTGGGTATTGTCACATCAGCACGTCGATAGCGATCGCCTTCTTTTTCCCAATCAACACTTTCAGCATATCGCCGTAACCCCTGTTCATCAATAAGAAGACGCACTACAGGGGATAAAAACCTTTCCCAGATAGTATTTTGACGCACTGCCATAAGTTTTTATTAAACTATATTAATTTATTTTAACTTATATTATTTTCTGACATCCTACGTATACCTCAAAACCAGCAATGCTTCATCTATCTTGAGACCAGTACATAAAGGCTAAAGTATGAAGGATAAAGGATGAAAATCAAAGGCTTAAACTGTAAGATTTTTAACGATTTATAACCGTAGCCTTATTTCTGTCGCGCTGTGCTAGGACTTAGGGACTTCCAGATAAAAAAATATTCAACTTTCTCTTTACGGGCTTCTAGAGAGCCAATTGTCAGCGACGGGCGAGGACGCCCGAACCACAAGATGGATAATTTATTTCTTGGACACCCCTTAGGAGTGAGTCTCATTATTAATTGTGAGCGATCGCAAAGAGGTTGTCATTGTTAATTTTTATGCTACAATTATACTACACAAGTAAATAGTTAAGTATAAAGTAAGAGGAATTTTTATTTGCTCTTAGCCTCTGACATAAGTTAAATCGGTAAGAAAAAACGTCACTGGTAAAAGCCGTCCTTAGTCATTTGTGAGTCCTGGGAAAGCAGGCGGGTTTCCCGCGCTTTAGGAACTGGCGCACATTTGGAGCGTCTCCGAAAGAGATACCCGGAGGGTCAAAAGTCATTTGTAAGGGTTGCAAATGCATTTACATTTTGTAACGTATTTCTGTTTATTCACACTAACTTACTTATTATGCAAAGGTGAAATTTATGCAATTAGCTTGTGTCAAAAAGACCAATTAATTAAATTCAAAATCTTAAATCTAAAATCCAAAATTCAATTATGCCCTACGAAGAATTAGAACTTTCCACGACATCACCTGTCCTATCTTGGGCGAATCACCCATTGGGGACAGAAGAAACCAAGATGGCAAAGAACGTAGCATCACTGCCATTTGTGTTTAAACACGTAGCGTTGATGCCAGACGTTCACTTGGGTAAAGGTGCCCTAGTGGGTTCAGTAATTGCCACCAAAGACGCAATTATTCCAGCTGCTGTCGGCGTTGATATTGGCTGCTTTGTCGGCGATACTCTGATTCCTCTAGTGGATGGTAAATTGTATCCCATCAAGGATTTAGCTGAATGTCATGAAGAGTTTATAGTTTACTCTTGTACTTCCACTGGAAGAATCGTAGCAGCTAAGGCAAAAGCAAGGTTAACCAGACATAATGCTCCTCTTATCAAAGTGATTCTGGACAATGGTGAAGAAATTATCTGCACCCCAGATCACCAATTCATGCTGCGGGATGGAAATTACGAGGAAGCACAACATCTTCAATCTGGAACATCCTTAATGCCGTTCTACTCAAAAACTGACAAAGATGGTTATACCTTAATCGCTCAGCCCTACTCAGGTAGATGGCAAAAAGCACATTGGATTATTGCTAGGTCTGGTTTGCTAGGCAAGGTTCCCAGATTTGAAGGACAAAGAACAGTTATTCATCATCAAAACTTTAATGAATCAGATAACCGACCTGAGAATTTGAAGTTTATGGGCGATCGCGACCACTCTGCTTATCATCGTAGCTTAGTTGAACGTAACCAACACTGGCAATCTCCAGAGTTTGAGAAAAAACGACTAGCAGCACTTGCCAGAAAAGCAGCAACACCAGAAGGATATGAGTACTACACTGCTAGAGGAACTCAAAATATCCTAAATTATATGCAGCAACAGCCAGAACACTTTAAACAAGCCGTTGCTGGTAATGGTGAGCGTGGTAAGCATTATTTAGTGAAATACAACCTAAGTGAAAGAGGTAGAGCAAAATCTCAGGAAATTGCTAATAGGTACTACACCTGTGACATTTGTGGAGCAGAAGTTAAAACTCCAATTGGTTTGCACAATCATCGGAAAAAAGAACATAAGTGCAATCACAAAATTGTCGCCGTTCTGCCTTTAGACTATACGCAAGATGTTTATTGTCTCACAGTACCTGAATATCACAACTTTGCTTTGAAAGCGGGTGTTTTCGTTCATAACTGTGGTATGATGGCAATGAAAACCCCATTTAATGGTGATAAACTAGAAGGCAAACTGAAGAAAATCCGCTTGGATATTGAAGCAGCAATTCCTACTGGTTTTAATGAAAATAAAGAGATTGAAAAAACTGTTACTAACTGGCAAGGCTGGCGCGACTTTAAGGACTTGCATCAAGGGGTGCAAGATTTACAAAATAAAGCCATGAAACAATTGGGTTCTTTAGGAGGGGGTAAAGAATTGCCCCTTACTGTAGTAATACAGTAATAAAAACTCGTCCAAATCGGTGAAGGCCCGCATCAAAGCTAGTCTCTGCCACATCATCAAAATCTAAAGCACTTCTCTGGCTGAGTGTGACTCCTGCTAATGGCTGCTCTAGAATGTTCAACTGCTGTTGGAGGACTTGCAGAGCATTTTGTGACGGGTCTGTTGCCCAGTATTGGTGGCAATGAGGGGCAATGCTCAAAAGCATCAGACCGCTACCCCCACAACCGATTTCTAAAACTCGCTTGGGCTGCAAAGCCAAGATGCGCCCGATGGTTTGCTCCATCCATTCACGCACTTCTTCGTCTGGGATTGATGCCCCTGTGTAACTGCTTTCCCAACCTTTTATATAGAAGCCAGAGTGTTGATTGGTATCAAACTTTTCATAAAGACTATCAAAAACAGTTTGCCACTGCAAGGTTTGTTGAGTGTTTAACGCTTCTACCGTTTCCTGGTAATACTGCCCAACGATATAAGCAATCAAGCGTTGATGGTCTGGGCGATCGCTATGAGCAACAACTACCGCTTCTCGAACGGCTGGGTGCTGATTCAGTAATGCTTCTATTTCCCCTAATTCAATGCGGAAACCCCGAATCTTAACTTGATGATCGATACGTTCAAGAAATTCCAGATTGCCATCAGGGAGGTAGCGAACTAAATCGCCTGTCTTGTAAAGACGCTCCCCTGGTTTTGAACTGTAGGGGTTAGGAATAAACTTTTCTGCTGTTAAGTCCGGTTGCTTGAGGTAGCCTCGAGCAACACCAGCACCTCCAATGTACAATTCGCCAGGAGTTCCTACAGGCACGAGTTGTAAATTTGGGTCGAGGACGTAAGTTTGGACTTGAGGAATGGCTTTGCCAATAGGCACTTCGCTAGACGTCGATACTGATAAGTGACAAAGCGTTGCTACTATTGTTGTTTCTGTAGGACCGTAGCTATTGACAAGGCGTATCTGTTGGCGAACCTGCCGCTGCCACGTTGTCAGGTGCTTTCTGCTGGCTCTTTCACCTCCAATAATCACTAATCGCAAAGAATTGGGAATTGCTAAATTTGCTGCTGCTAATTCGGTGATAACTTGATGCCAAAAGGCAGTAGGCAAATCTAGAACAGTTACCCCCCAATCATGACATTGCTTTAAAAATTGAGGTACCGAACTTATCATCTCATCTGTCCGCAGTATGAGAGCAGCACCACTGATTAGACAGGGAAATATTTCTTCTGCGGCGGTATCAAAGCTAATGGAAGCGAATTGTAGCACGCGATCGCTCAAGTTTATCCCAAACTCTATACATACAGTACTGATATAACGACTCAAGGAGCGATGTTGAATCATTACCCCTTTCGGTTTTCCTGTGGAACCGGATGTGTAAATTAGATAAGCGAGGTTTTCAGGTTGTGTCTCATGAATAGGGTTTTCCAGGCTGTTTTCGGAAATAACTTGCCAGTTTATATCAAGGCAAATGACTTGAGATTGATGTTCGGGGAGTTTGTCCAATTGTGTTGACGAAGTTAGTAAAACTGGCACTTGGGCATCCTTTAACATCAAAGCCAGACGTTCTTTTGGATAAGCAGGATCTAGAGGTAGATATGCTCCTCCGGCTTTAAGAATCGCCAACAGTCCAACCAGCATCTCTAAAGAGCGCTGTATACATATTCCCACTAAAACTTCTGGTTTAACCCCTAGGGTTTTAAGGTAATGCGCTAGTTGATTTGCTCGCTCATTTAGCTCTTTATAAGTTAAATATTGGTTTTTAAGAACCACTGCAACTGCATTTGGTGTCCGTTCTACTTGTGCTTCAAACAGTTGATGAATGCATTCTTCGGGTTGGGAATTTGGGATTTGGGATTGATTACTACTCAGTTCTAGTAACTCCTGACGATCTGCCTCGCTCAGAAGTGGTAAATAAGATAACCGAGCTTGAGGATTAACCGCAATACCTGAAAGCAAATTCTCAAAGTGTCTCAGCATTTTAGTGATGGTAGCAGCATCAAATAGATCGGTATTGTAATAACATGATGCCGCCACTCCTTGCTCTGTAATTTCGATAGACAGGCTCAAGTCAAACTGCGCTGTTTTGGTTTCTATCTTTACCAAACTCAATGCCAAACCAGGTATTTCTGGTATCTGCGAGTAGTCCTGGACATTGAACATGACTTGAAAAAGTGGTGTCCGACTTATGTCCCGTTCTGGTTGTACTGCTTCTACAAGTTGATCGAACGGCAAATCCTGATGTGTGTACGCTTCTAAAGCCACCTTTCTCACTCGTGTCAGCAATTCACCAAAAGTCGGGTTGCCACTCATATCTGTGCGTAACACTAAGGTATTGACAAAAAAGCCAATTAACCCCTTCACTTCATCATGATTGCGGTTGGCGATCGGTGAACCGACAGCAATATCATCTTGTCCTGTATAACGGTAGAGTAAAATCTGAAATGCTGCTAATAGCAACATAAAGAAAGTTACACCCTCTTGACGAGCAATCGCCTTCAGTTGCGTGATGACAGCTTCAGACAACTCGATAGATTCTTGGGAACCGTGTGACGTTTGTATCGCAGGTCGTGGTCGGTCAGTGGGTAGCTGTAATGCTGTTGGTATACCCTCAAGTTGTTGCTTCCAGTAAGAGAGTTGGGTTTGCAGGATTTTTCCTTGCAACCATTGTCTCTGCCACTGTGCAAAGTCTTTGTACTGGATAGAAATTTCTGGTAGAGGTGAAGAAGTTCCGGTGAAGAATGCTTTGTACAGTGATGCCATCTCCTGTAAAAAGACTTCGGTAGACCAACCATCAGAAATTATGTGATGCATTTCCAGCACAAGGGTGTGCTCTTGCGGTGCTAGACACAAAAGTTTAGCACGTAACAATGGTCCCTTGGTCAGGTCGAAAGGTTGTTGACTTTGCTCAGTTAAAAGTTGTTGAACTACAGCATTATCTTGTGATTCAATACTTTCTTGACAATTTATTTTTGATAAAGATAATTTTTGGGAAGCAGCAATAATTTGCATCGGCTGCCCGTTGACTGTAGTAAAAGTGGTTCTGAGGGTTTCATGTCGTCGGACAATTTCGTTTAAACTTTGCTCTAACAGGAGAACATCAAGCTCTCCTTTGAGATTCACAGCTAAGGAAATATTGTAAGCTGGGTTTCCTGGTTCCAATCGGTCAAGGAACCATAGTCGTTGCTGGGCAAACGATAGGAGGTAAACTTCGGCTTTCTGGACTCGGCTAATAGGCTCAGAGGGTCTAAAAGCTTCTGTTCTCATCTGAGCGAGTATCTTTGTGACGAGCGATCGCGTGCTCATCCCTTCAAAAAAGTCTGCTACAGATACTTCTACTTCCAAGTCAACTTCAACCCGGTTTTTCAACTCAAATACTTTTAAAGAATCTAGTCCGAGAGTGCTTAATGGTTCTTCCGGATTTATCTCATCTGGTGCGATCGCCAAGACTCTCGCTTCCTGTTCCACCAGATATCCTTCCAAAAGTACTTGACATTCCCTTGGGGAGAGTGCCAAAAGTTGAGAGCGCTGTAATCGAGTTTCCTCTCTGACAATATTGCTACTTTTCAGTACATTGCTGGCAACTACATTTAGTTCGCCATTCTGAAATTGAGCGCGAGTTGCACGTCGTTGAATCTTACCACTGGAAGTTTTGGGAATACTACCTGGTTTAATTAAGACAACTGCATAAACTTGCACCTCATGCTCTTCAGTAACCGCTTGGCGAATTGCATTAGCTACTTCTTCTAAATTTGGCCTGGCGCGAAACTCTAATTCTTGTACGACTACCAGCTTTTCTTCATTGTTTACTTCTACTGTAAATGCTGCACTAGCACCGGAACGCAAGGACGGATGACTGCGTTCTGCGGTTAATTCTATATCCTGCGGATAAAGATTGCGACCTCGAATAATAATTAAATCTTTAGCTCTACCCGTGATGAAAAGCGCTCCATCCTGCAAAAAACCTAAATCCCCCGTCCGCAGGAATGGTCCCTCTCCTGTATCTGATAGATAAGCGTGGAAGGTCTCTTCTGTCTCCTGAAAACGATTCCAATAGCCTTGACCAACACTCGGTCCAGATACCCAAATTTCGCCGATTTCGCCAGGTTGAAGACTCTTGAGTGTTTCTGGATTGGCTATGACTACATTCTGTTCTGGTATGACTCGACCACAACTAACAAAATGGTAAACGTTATCATCTTCAACAGATGGCTCAACGACTCGATTAGATTCTAATGCAGATTTTTGGGCTGCTTTAACAATAGGTGATGTAGCCTTTTGCACGCCAGAAACCATCAGAGTTGCTTCAGCCATCCCGTAACAAGGGTAGAATGCCTCTTTACGGAAGCCACATTCTGCAAAAGCTGCTGCAAACTGCTCTAAGGTATCGTGGCGAATCGGTTCAGCACCATTAAATGCTACATTCCAACTACTCAAGTCAAGACTTGCTTTTTGTTCGGGAGTAATTTTTTGTACACATAAGTCATAGGCAAAATTCGGACCTCCACTTGTTGTACCTTGATACTGGGAAATAGCCTGCAACCAACGATAAGGACGTTGAAGAAAAGAAGCTGGAGGCATAATAATGCAAGGAAAACCCCCGTACAACGGTTGCAGTATGCCACCAATTAGACCCATATCATGGTACATCGGCAACCACGTCACAAACTTACTTTCTGCTGAATGCTCCATGAATTGATAAGTTGTTTGAGCATTATGAAGTAAGTTTCCATGGCTAATCATTACACCCTTGGGCGTCCCCGTGGAACCAGAGGTATATTGCAGAAACGCTAAAGTCTCTCTATTAATGATTGGTTCTTGCCAACTATTTTCTATTCCCCGTGCAAGATTGTCAGTAGTCAGCCACTCCAACAATCCCACTGATTCTTCTGTCATTAAAGACTGTACTGTAGGCAAAATTTCTGTTGTCGTCAGAGCGATCGCAGCTTGTGCATCTGTAACAATAGCTTGAATTCTGGGTGTGTTGCGCTGATTGCGTGGCGGATAAGCAGGAACAGCAACCACTCCCGCGTACAAGCAACCGAAAAAAGCAGCCAAGTAATCCAGCCCTGGTG
>NZ_BAAFZH010000048.1:0-51334 GCF_054684315.1 Scytonema sp. NUACC21
GGATAGTAGAGACGCGCCATGGCGCGTCTCCATACAGGTATATTCCTATACATCAATTTTAACTAAACCGTATTGGGTTATTCTACCAAGTCCAAACACAACTGCCTAAAATGGTCACCCCGTTGTTCAAAATTGGCATACTGGTCAAAACTAGCACAAGCAGGAGATAATAAGACCACCGTCGCTTGATACTGTTTTGCCAATTCTGCTGACCTGGGCACTGCCCTCTCCATAGTTTCTACAATTTCGTAGCTGCTATATCCCTCCTGTTGCATGCGTTTGGCAAACGCTGGTGCGGCACTGCCAATCAATAATACAGAGGCTGCTTTGGATTTAATTTTTGCCAGAAACCCTGTATCATCACCAGCTTTGGCTTCTCCACCTGCAATTAAAACGAGGGGGCTTTTCACCGATGCTAAACCAACTTCGGCAGCATCATAGTTAGTCGCTTTACTGTCGTTGATAAAATCAATCCCTTCCCAGGTGCAAATATGTTCGAGACGATGGGAAACGCCAGGAAACTCACGGATAGCTTGAGAAATGGCATCCTTATCTATTCCCGCCAACCTCGCTGCAGCTACTGACATCAAAAGATTTTGGAGGTTGTGTTCTCCCACCATTCGTAAACTAGACGCTTCTACAATGTGTTCGTCTGATGAAGAACCCTCACATCCCGTTTCTACAACCCAACCATCTTTAATGTAGTAGCCTTTGGATGAGAGTAAACCATCTTTGCCCTTGACACTCGTCCAATAAGCATTTAGCCAGTCTTTCTCACCTACTTGTCTCAAGTACGGATCGTCACCGTTAAACACTTCCAATTCGGAGTGACGCAGCAAATGCGCTTTGATGTTGTAGTAATTTTCTAAAGTCTTGTGACGGCTTAGGTGATCTGGCGTAAAAGTTGTCCAAATTCCAATGCGAGGTGCAACTGAAGGTGATGATTCTATTTGATAACTGCTTAGTTCCGCAATGACCCAATCAAGTGAGGAGTCGGGTAGAGACAGGGCGACTTCACAAGCTGCGTAACCAATGTTACCGCAGGCAGGCGCATTCAACCCTGCTTGTTGAAAAATTGCAGCAATCAAGGCAGTTGTCGTAGTTTTGCCGTTTGTACCGGTGATACCAACCCAGGGAATTAAAGACAAATGCCGCCAAGCAAGTTCCATTTCTCCAATGGTTTCTATCCCCATTTCTCGTGCCTTAACTAATACGGGTATATCCCAAGGCACACCGGGACTGACAACAATTAGTTGGGGTAAATCTGAAGAATTGAGTTCCAGGGAATACCCCAGCTTAACAGTGATTTGTTCGGCGGCAAGCTCCTGTTGTTGCTTTAGGAGGTCAGGGGAGATATTGCGCTCGCCTAGCTCCACCTCCCAACCATCCCGTTTCAACAATCTCGCCGCAGCGATACCGGACTTTCCTAATCCAATTACATGAGCTTGTGGCATAGACTGTGGCAGAGATCCCTGGTTAAGCAATCATATCGTAACGTTTATTAGCAATCTTGACACAACTTTTTTCTCTAAGTAGTGCTACAGGTTTTTGACTATAGCACCAAAGTCCGCCAAAACACGCGCATGGTTGCGGAGCAATCCCAGTAAATTTAAGCGATTGCGCTTGATATCTGGATCGGGATCCATCACCAATACGCTTTCCGATCCGTCAAAAAACTTACTAACAGTTGGGGCAATTTTCTCTAACGCCGTTACTAACTGTCTGTAATTCCGCGACTCTTTAGCTGCTTGTGTTTGGGGTACTAAAGCCACAATGCCATTGTAGAAAGCTTCTTCTGAAGGCTTTTGGAAGAGTTCTGTACGGACTACTGTTGTTGGGTCAAACTGTTGTGTATCCAAATCTCCCTGTGTTGCCAAACGAGTGGAACGGTTGACTGTTTCGTAAATCTTGTCTAACGTTCCATCTTGACGGGTTTGCTGGAGGAATAAACCGCGATCGCGGACATCCAATAAATCCTTCAATGCCCTTTGGGCGTATTCTGGATCGTTTTCCCCTAAAACAGCATTCACCAGGTCATAATCAGTTTGTTTTTCTTCTTGTAGCAGCGTCCTAATACGTTGCAAAAAGAAATCTTCCAAAGTTGCCACCAATTGCTGTTTATCTTTTTTATGTTCCTTGACAAAATCTGTGGCAATTTCCTCTAGCAGTTGTTGCAAATTAATTGGCAAATTTGCTGCCCATGTAATGTTAAGAATAGCATTTGCCGCTCGTCGCAAAGCAAAGGGATCGGAAGAGCCTGTAGGAATCATCCCCAGCCCAAAGATACTAACTAGAGTATCCAGCCTGTCTGCCAAACCGATAATTTGACCTGTTAGTGTTTCGGGCAAAATATCATTTGCACCCCTAGGCAAATAGTGTTCAAAAATTGCCTTTGATACTTCTTCTGGTTCTCCACTTGCCGCCGCATACTTTTGCCCCATAATTCCCTGTAATTCAGGAAATTCATAGACCATTTGGGTTACAAGATCGGCTTTACACAGTAGAGCCGAGCGAATTGCTGGTGTTGCAATTATAGCTTTTTCTAGCGGTGATATTTTATTGGATGTAAGTTGCTCAACAATTAGCTCTGTTATTTTGCCTATACGGTCTACTTTTGCTCGTAAAGAACCTAAATCCTCTTGGAAAGTCACTTTTTCCAACAGAGGTAAAAAGCTTTCCAATGGCTTTTCCAAATCTGAATTGTAGAAAAAACGACCATCATACAAACGAGCCCGAATCACTCTTTCATTCCCAACAGCAATGATTTCTGATTTCTGGGGATCTCCGTTAGAGACAGTAATAAAGTAGGGCAATAATTCTTTTTTTTCCGTTGTTTTAAAGACGGGAAAATAACGTTGGTGACTTACCATAACAGTAGTAATCACCTCAGTTGGTAAGTTTAAAAACTCAGATTCAAACTTGCCAACAACGGCTGTTGGAAATTCGACAAGATTTGTAACTTCCTCTAACAAATCTGGATAAATTTCTACATAGCCATCTAACTTTTGTGCTGACGCTTGTACCTGAGAAACAATCGTATTTTTCCGTTCTTCGGTATCGACTATAACGTATCCTGAACGCGCAGCGGCGACATAGTCAGTAGCTTGGGGAATAGGAAAGGGCTGTGGATGCAAAACACGATGACCCTGTGAAATGCGATCGCTTTTTACCTTATAGGAACCATTGTCCAACTCAACAGGCAAAATCGCATCATCTAACAAAGCGACTAACCAGCGAATGGGTCGAGAAAACTTTTGATCTCCATCGCCCCAGCGCATTAATCGTTTACCCTCTAAACCCCAAATCCACTCTTGTACAAGTTCTGTTAAAATATCGGCGATCGCACGACCGGGGATAACCTTTTGCACAAAGACAAAATCCCCTTTATCAGTCGTGCGAACTTGCAGCGCATTGATTTCTACACCCTGCTTTTTAGCAAAGCCTTGGGCGGCTGGGGTTGGTTGTCCATCTTTAAAGGCAGCTTGTGCGGGTGGACCTTTGATTTCCTCTTCTCTGTCTGGTTGTTGAGACGGTAAACCTTTAATAAGACAAGCGATGCGGCGGGGAGTTCCGTAGACTTCCACCCCCTGCGACGCGAGACTGTTGTTTTCCAATGTTTGGGGGATGCGGCATCTCCATTGAGTGATGGCATCACTCAGGAAGCTTGCAGGTAGTTCTTCAGTTCCAACTTCTAATAAAAAATTAGCCATAGGACAACGTGTTTCAGGAAAGCGAGGCTTATTAAGAAGAGCCAATTTCACAAGTTTACCTTGCCTGCTATTCTTGCGTTACGACGAAGAGATATTTTTATAAGCAAACGTTTGACTGCGATGCCATACACCCCCGACGCTTGAGACCAAGGTAGCTACTCCTGAGATGACATCGGCAGCAGCGTAAACATTGAATTGCAAATCGCTACACAGTCACACAGTCGTTTTTGATATATTAGCTATAAAAAATCTAAATAGTACTTGCCGTTAAGTATAACTGTAAATGGTATTTACTAGAAAATAATACTTATTTTAACTCATTCTTACAATGTTCAATAAGTTCATTAAGACGGCTTATTTTTAAGAGAGATAGAACAAATGGGTCAATATTCAGTGTAAAATTTGCCTTAGGTTTACTTGAACGCTGTTGAAAAACAACAGTTAAATTGCTTGTACATAGTGTGAGGATGTGTTATGAAACGATATCTACTAGCTTCCGCTGGTGGAGCAACTTTCCTGTGTTTATTTGCGAAATTACCTATTGCACAAGCCACACCTAATTATAGGATCGCAAATGACAAGCTGGTGCTAAATCATCTGGAAGAATTAGCAAATTTTAATAGTAGTAGCACTCATAAAACATGGGAATTTGATGAAAGTATCATACCTAATATCGCTCAGGCAGAATTCATCAGATCTCAACAACAGAATTTACCTATTGTCAATCAAAATCAGGAAAACTGGGATTTTCAGCTAACCACCGAGCCGAATTTTTCGATAGAAACTGACTCAAAATCTTCAAATCAATTTCAGGCATCAGAGGCAGTAGCACAAGTAACATCTGTATCGCAGTTGTCTGATGTCCAGCCCACTGACTGGGCTTTTCAAGCACTGCAATCTCTAGTTGAGCGATATGGTTGTATTGCCGGTTATCCAAACGGTACCTATCGGGGCAATCGGGCTTTGACCCGCTATGAATTTGCTGCTGGTTTGAATGCTTGCTTGGATCGAGTCAATGAACTGATTGCTACATCAACAGCTGATTTAGTCAGGAAAGAAGATTTAAACACTTTGCAGAGACTGCAAGAAGAATTTGCTCAGGAACTGGCAACGCTGCGAGGTCGAGTAGATGCTCTAGAAGCTCGCACGGCGGAACTAGAAGCAAATCAGTTTTCTACAACTACCAAACTCAGTGGTGAGGCAATTATTGCAGGTGTTGGTGCTACGGGAGGGGCTCCTGACAACGACGATCCCAATATTATTTTGGTAAATAGAGTGCGGTTAAACCTCAACACCAGCTTTACAGGCAAAGACTTACTGATTACTGGTTTCCATCATGAGATGTTAGGGTAAAAACAACGTGCCCTTAACTTCCAAAGCGGAAGCTTATAGGACTATTCCTCCCATTTTAATGAGAAATTTACGCTGATTCTTACACGGGTTGCTGGAATCACAAAAATCCTATATTCATCAGCATAAAACTTCCCCATGAATTAAGTGTGTTTTATACATCAAACACAGCAAATTTTTTAAGGGTTCGGAGTGTTAGACTGGGATTTTTTTTGGTTCATTTGTACTAATGGACGTTCGGGATTTTTTAAATCAACGTACTCTATTTGACTGGAATTAAGTTGTGCTGGTAGATGGCGCATTTGTGCCAAGACCTTGAGTTTTTCCAGAAGTTGGAAGTTTGGTGCCCCAAAATGTACGTTTCCCAATTCTGTTTTTAAGATTAAATTTGTTGGATCTTGGAAATCAATTTCCATTACTGTCATCGAACTTTGGGTAATAGCTTGATATAGTTGAGTCCAATAGGGGCGGTATTGTTCTGGGGAACCAATCACCTTGAGGCTTGGTAATTCTACATTTGGATTGAGTGACCTATACTTAGACAAGGGCATCCAAACACCATTAGCATCAAGTAACCCTACAGATACTTTTTTGTTGCTAGATTCATTTTGACGTACCATGTGCTCCGCGAGTGCTACGGGTTCTCGTTCGTCAATTTGGACTACTAATCCTGGTGGAAACAGGCGACGGCTCACAGTAGCTTGTGCAATCGTCGGTTCCCGTTTCAAAGCTTCAGCTAGCCTGTAAGGTTCTATCCGCCATAGAGACTGAGGATAGGACAGTACGAGCAGTGACTGAACGGCTTCGTCAGGAAGTAGGTGATTGCCTGAGATAACTATGTCTTGAGGAGTTTTTAACACCCAAATTGGTTGGATTGCCACCCACAGCAAACCACTGGCTAGCGAACTTACAGCAAAGGTTCGCCAAATAGCCTGAAGAAATTTTATCTGCCGCTGCTGACGTAATTTTTTACGACGTCCTTCCAAATCTGCGCGGGAAACTGATATTATACCAGCCATTACAACCCTTCCACACTAAAGAGCCCAAGTCGTTGTTGCGCTCGTACCATTGTGTAATTTTAGTAAACGCTATGAGCTACGTAGACCTGCTATCCATACGACTTTTTCAGATTTTATAAAATTTAAAGTATTTCTATCAGGATTGTAGCGAAGCGTAATTCTTTCGTCATTAATAGTTTGTAGCAAGAGATGTTTATGAATGTAGTCTTTTTACTTCATGGTGGCAACCATTTTTGACTAAAAAAAGCTACAAACTTATTATTGACAAATAATTTAATATTTGTATGCATTTCTGATGACACCAGGGATAGGGACTTTAAATCGTATAAGCAGATAGCACAGAAGACTACAAATTGTATGAAATTTTACAATCTTTTCTTCTACCCTCTGCATTTTTTCAGTCACAAGCAGTTAATGTAGTCTCTTTTTATAAAAATGGGTAGTATTTAGGACACATCAGTGGTGTGCAGTTTACTACTACTTAATGTCATAATTTAATCATACCTTAATCCCTAATACGATACTTGACAAAAAATGAAAAAAATAGTAATGAAATGATCGAAAAAATAAAAATAGTACATCTTAACTAGTTCTGGGCTTTTATCGAACAATAGTCTTAGCAAATCAGCAACGGCAGCAGTTGTAAAAGTAGAGATTCGTAATATCTGGTAGTGTTTTCTGGCAGTTGCACTTTTGAGGTGACACAACTTTCCTAAAGGTGAACTAGGAGCTAGGCATTGTCAAAACTTTAACAGTCGCTGTAAAAAAGATACATAGACTTAACGTATCAGGGACAATAAAATCTCTAGCATAGTACGGGTAGTTTCGCGCAAGCAGTGAATACCTCTTGGAGACCAGAACTCCAAATTTATAAGCTTTGCTAACAAAACAGCATGACTGTTGCGTGCAAGGTATAGCTTGTACACAAGTTTGTGCCCGAACAACTGGGTAGTGATTATTTATTGTGTATATAAACACATCTGCATCTACATGAAAACAACACTAAATTTGTCACGCTTTTTCAAAGCCTGTAACCCCAGCAAGACCTTAGTCATGGGTAACGCATCCGATCGGCAATACTACATTGATTTCTCTGCTGTACGCGGTTGTAAAATTGTAGAGGAGTTACAACGAACAATCATCCGTATTTCTCCAGATGAACCGACCTGCCAGTTATTTACAGGTCACATTGGCTGTGGTAAGTCAACAGAGTTGCAGCGGCTTAAGGCAGAGCTAGAACTGGCTGGATTTCACGTAGTTTATTTTGAATCCAGTCAAGACCTAGACATGGCGGATCTGGATGTGAGTGATATCTTGCTGAGTGTAGCTCGTCAGGTGAGTTCTAGTTTAGAAACGATAGGCATCAAAGTAAGACCAAGTTACTTTTCCAATTTGTTTAAAGAGATAGGGGATTTTTTACAAACCCCCATAGAAATGTCGGCGCAAGCAGAACTGTCGTTGGGTATTGCCAAAATCAGTGCCAAAACTAAAGATAGCCCACAATTGCGGAATCAGTTAAGACAATATCTGGAACCACGCACCAACAGTATTTTGCAAGCAATTAACGAAGAGGTATTGGACAAGGCTATTGAACAATTAAAGCTGCGGGGTCAAAAAGGACTCGTTGTGATTATCGACAATTTAGATCGAGTTGATATGCGTCCGGTAGCATCAGGGCGATCGCAACCAGAGTACCTGTTTATTGACCGTGGCGAACAACTCCGCCGACTGAAATGCCACGTTGTTTACACAATTCCCCTATCGTTAATTTTTTCTAATGAGTACCAAACACTCAAAAATCGCCTTGGAGGTGGTCTTGCTCCGAAGGTTTTACCAATGGTACTGGTGCGACAACGAGATGGCAGTGACTCCGAACCAGGAATGTCTCTGCTAAGACAGCTTGTGTTAGCAAGGGCTTTTCCCGAAGTCGCACCAGATACAAGGCTGGAATTAATGACAGAGTTATTTGATGACCCAAAAACACTGAATCGTTTATGCCGAGTCAGTGGCGGTCACATTCGTAACTTACTGGGATTGCTTTACAGTTGCTTGCAAAGGCAAGATCCACCTTTTTCTGAGGACTGTTTGGAAGCAGTTATCAAAGATTACCGCGACGATCTGTTACTTGCCATAGATGATGAAGAATGGGAACTGTTATACGAAGTTATACAGCAGCAAACCCTGAAAGGTGAGTCAGATTACCAGAGATTGCTTCGGAGTATGTTTGTTTTTGAATACCGCGATCCAAAGGGACGCTGGTTTGGTATTAGCCCTGCATTGGCAGAAACAGAAAAAGTCCTAACTTGGCAGAAAAATAGGTAATTTGTCCTTGGTCATTGGTCATTTGTCCAAAGTCCAATTTGTAAATGACTTATGACTAATGACTAATGACTAATGACTCATGACTAATGACGCATGACTGAAAATCAAAATTCCCTGCAAAGACTGATACGAGCGATCGCACTATCTCAAGGTCAATTCGCACTGATTTTAGTCCGATGTAACTATCGACAACTTCAAGAGCAAATAGTAATGGCTTTTCGCTCTCTAAACAAAGATGAATACGTTCAAGAAGTTTTTCTTTCTCCATCAACTACTGCTTTACACAGCGCTATATTCACAATCATTGCTTCAGAGAATTCTGATATTAAAATCAACTCTTATCCATCAGCTTTAATGGTTTTTGGTCTAGAGTCAGTGATTGCAATAGAAGACTTACTCACTAGCTTTAACCAAGCACGGGATATTTATGCGGACAATTTTCCCTTTCCTGTGGTGTTGTGGCTAACAGATGAATTAGCAATGTTGCTTTCGAGGTTAGCACCTGATTTTAAAAGTTGGGCTGCAACCACGATAAAATTTGAAATGGCAAAAAAAGATTTAATAAATCTAGTGCGGCAAGAAACAGAATCTTTATTTGCCAAAGTTTTAGAAGCTGGAGTGGAAAAATTTTTACCCAATGCTGCCCTTGACCTAGCACCCAAATCACAACATCGTCAGGAAATTGAATCAGCCCGTCATGATTTGCTTCGCGTTTATGATGTTACCTTAGAGCCGGATTTGGAAGCAGGTCTCGAATTTGTTTTGGGGCGAGACCAATATGCTAAAGATGAAATTGATAATGCTTTACGCCATTATCATCAAAGTTTAACCCTTTGGCAACAAGCCATTCAACACAACCAGGAGGACAAAGTAGACAAGTGGGCAAAGAGAACCACTCCCTCATCCCCGCATCTTTTCAGGTATGCAATAGTAATATTTCACGTCGGGCTATGTTATCTCCGTATGGCGGACTTACGCCCCTCTGCTAGCAAAAAATATTGGCAAGATGCTCTTTTGTGGTTTCAGAAATGTTTAGAGATATTAGAGACAGTACAAAGAGAAGATTTAGTAGCTAAGTTTATTTTGCCAGCGTGTGAGATGCTACAGCGCTTGCAAGCTTGGGAAGACTTGGAAACACTAGCGCAAAAATCCCTAGAACTACATAAAACATATGGTACAAAGGCACAAGTTGCTCAAGATTATGGCTATTTAGCGACTGTAGCTGCTTTTAAAGTTAACTGGCTTCAAGCTTATGAATTGGCACATGACGCACTAAACATTGCTGAGAATCAACCAGATGTTTCGCGGCAACAGGAGAGCTGGTATCTTCTTTTACTCGGACGCGCACAACAGCATTTGGGTGAGTGGGAAGAAGCTGTCAATAATTTAGAATGGGCAAAAGTTGTCTGTGAGTTACAGTACGATCCTTTACTGTATTTGGAGATAGTAGAGGAATTGCATTCTTTTTACTTCTTTAAAAGTCGTGACTACCTAGCCGCTTTTAAGCTGAAACAAGAAAAAATACAAATAGAACATCAATATGGCTTTCGTGCTTTTATAGGAGCCAGTCAATTACAGCCGCAACGCTACAGAATCAACCCCGTTCATAGCTCTCGTGACATACAATCTTTTCCTGAAGAAGTGGCTCAGGAAATAGGGGCTTCTGGAAGACAGCAAGATGTCAAAAATCTCGCCTTTCACATCCACAGTGATTTTCTTAGAAAGGTCGCCATTTGCCACCGCCGTTGTTACTTCGGCAATGTTCCGTACTTGGGCGGTTAAACTTCCTGCCATGAAGTTCACGCTATCCGTCAAATCCTTCCACGTACCTGCAACGCCCCTCACTTCAGCTTGACCCCCCAGTTTCCCTTCAGCACCCACCTCACGGGCTACCCGAGTTACCTCAGATGCAAAGGAGTTAAGCTGGTCTACCATGATATTGACCGTGTTTTTCAACTCCAAAATTTCACCTTTAACATCTACGGTGATTTTCTTGGAGAGGTCACCATTTGCCACCGCTGTTGTCACTTCCGCAATATTACGTACTTGCGCGGTCAAATTTCCTGCCATCATATTGACCGACTCGGTTAAGTCTTTCCAAGTTCCTGCTACACCTTTAACTTCCGCTTGAACCCCCAGTTTCCCTTCAATACCCACTTCACGAGCAACCCGCGTCACCTCAGATGCAAAGGAGTTTAATTGGTCCACCATCGTGTTGATAGTGTTCTTCAACTCCAGAATCTCGCCTTTCACATCTACAGTGATTTTCTTGGACAGGTCACCATTTGCCACCGCTGTCGTTACTTCCGCAATATTACGGACTTGCGCGGTCAAATTTCCTGCCATCAAGTTTACGCTATCCGTCAAATCCTTCCAAGTTCCTGCTACACCCGGAACTTCTGCTTGCACGCCTAATTTTCCTTCAGTGCCCACTTCACGCGCAACTCGCGTGACTTCAGACGCAAAGGAGTTTAACTGCCCCACCATTGTGTTTACCATTTGGGCAGTTTGGAGGAACTCCCCTTTTAGAGGTCTACCTTCAATTTCTGGTGCAATAGTTTGGGATAAGTCACCATTAGCCACAGCCCGGATAACACGCGCTGTCTCTGCTGTTGGCTGGACTAAATCTGTAATAAGTGTGTTCACCGAATCCACACAGGCAGACCAAGAACCCCGTACATTACCAAGAGAGGCACGTTCTGTGATTTTACCTTCTTTGCCTACAACATTACTGATGCGCTGTAGTTCTGCTGTCAGTCGCTCGTTTTGTTCAATAATTTCGTTAAGAGCATCAGCAACTTTTCCGGCGATGCCTGTCTGATCTATTGGCATCCGGGCAGAGAAATCACCTTTTTTCACGGCTGCCAATGTTTTCAATAGCTGTTTTAGGTCTAAATTTTCGCTATCTTTCGTTAACTGTTCGGTGGACATAATACTGAGCGATGAAAAATTATACTAAGTTATGTTCGCTACTGCTTGCTTCCAGTACGTAACTGCATTCCTCTTAAAGGTGGCATCCAGGACGCAAGAAGATACTTTGCAATTCGCTAGCTAGCTATGAAGGAGGGATCGTTTAGACTATAACGAATTTCAAACACCCTGATAAAGATATCTTATTGAAATCTATCTGGGGTATGAAAAAGGTGACCGTTCATGTACTGTTTTTGAATGTATTAAATATTACTAGTAAGTTTATCGGCTTTGACTGATGAAACCTTTATACGCTTTATACATTATAGGAGATTGAAATGCCAATACTGGTGTAATACTTGGCAATATGTGATTTTTTACTACTTAATTTGACTGTCTAAAACGCTTCTTTTGGCAGCTACCCTGAGATAGAGATTTGGTATTGAAAGAGTTAAGAAACTGCAGGCGAATGCAAATAAATATGCCTTCTCTTGCAAAGACGTTAAGCTCTAAGCAAACGTACCTGAGAAAACGTCATTCTTACTGTCAGCAATGTTTTGAGAAAATAATTTTTCTGATAACGAATCTTTACCCGATTATCCTACTTTTGATACTTTTCCTATTTCTTGAAGCTCAATGACTTTTACTATTTTTCCTACTCCTTTTTCTATCTGGTATTGAGAGTAGAGTAATTCTTAAGTACTAAAATAAATAGCCAAAAAATAAGCTACAGACAGCGAACGCTGATTATGATAAAAGGAGTTAGTAATGTACTAGGCGTTATGAAACAATCTAGAGTGAGAAGAAAGCGGGGAGTATTACTGACTAATGCAGGACTACGGCGCTTGCAAGCAGCAATTTTGGCTTGGGAAGCAAGAAACAATGGTCGTCGCCTCACCTTAGAAGAACTTAGCACTCGTATAAAGATTTCTACCAAAACACTAAGTCGGTTATGGTCTTTGAATGCAACTGTAGACCAAAGAACGCTCAAACTGTGCTTTAGTGCTTTTGCTTTGGAGTTACAGTCAGAAGATTACACGATTGGGGGTGAATCAGATGCGGATGAAACTATCGAATCTTGCTCGCCAACTTTTAACGAAAAAGAAATAGATCCATTCTCATTAATAACTAACTCTAAAGCTAAGGAAAAGTATGACAATTGTGAGTGTAATTGGTCATACCCTGATGGTCCGGTTCCCCTCAATTCTCCACTCTATATTGAACGTCCACCGATTGAGAAAATAGTCTATCAAGAAATAACTCAACCTGGTTGTGCAATTCGGATTCACGCACCGAGACAAATGGGTAAAAGTTCTCTAGTGCTGCGGGTATTAGCTAAAGCACAACAGGAGGGATATTACACAGTAAAACTAGACTGCGATCAAATGGATTCGTTTTACTTGAGTGATTTAAACCAGTTTTTCCGTTGTTTTTGCTGGCAAGTGGCAAAAGAATTGGGTATTGAGCCCAATCTGGATGCTCACTGGGATGAGGAAATGGGCAGTAAGTTGAGTTGTAGTTTCTATTTGAAAAACTACTTGCTCAAGCAACTCAAAAGTCCGATAGTTCTTGCATTAGAGCAGGTTGACCGCTTTTTTGAATATCCTCAACTCTCTAGTGAGTTTTTTTCTTTGTTGCGATCTTGGTGCGAAGAAGCACGACGAGATACTGATTGGCAAAAATTCAGGTTAGTGGCAGTTTACTCTACAGAAGCGTATGTGTCCTTGGATATCAACCGTTCTCCCTTCAATATTGGATTGCCATTGCGCCTCAACGAATTTACTCGCAAGCAGGTAGAGGAATTAGGACAACGGCACAAGCTCGACTGGTCTTCTGGTGATGAGGTTACTAAATTGATGTCCCTTGTGGGAGGACATCCAGCACTGATTCGCATCGCTTTATATTATCTGTGTTGTCAAGGAATCACGTTAGATGAACTGATAGAAGAGGCTCTTAGCAATGGCGGCATCTACCGCTATCATTTGTGTAGACATTGGATGAGTATCCAAGAACAACCCAGTTTAGTCGAGGCATATACTAAAGTTATAATGGCACAAAGCATTTCTCTCGACCCCGTTGAAACTTACAAGCTCGAAAGCCTGGGCTTGATTCGCTATGAAGGCGATCGCATTGTACCGCGTTGCGAACTCTACCGTGCTTACTTTCAAAAACAAATATCTATGATTTGTTAACAATTGTTTCCCCATGCAATGGGTGAGTAAAAATGTTTTTCTCGGCTAGGTTCCGTTACATAAGACCGATACAAAGCTACTCATAGCTAGTCGAAGTTTCCATTCGAGAGATTGCCCGACTAGCAACTCAATATTAGCACGCGATCGCCAAAGTTTTGTGGCAATATCTGGGCAAGCTTTTTCCATTATATTTATAGTAACACAAAAACTTTTTAAGAAAAATAGTGTCTTCGCTTACTCTAACAGCACTCAACTACAATAAAGATAGTAATTGTTGAGAATTGTATAGTTAGGACAAGCTGTCATGGCTCCTGCCGTTTTAATTGAAAATTTAAAAAAAAGCTACGGCACGGTCGTCGCTGTGAAGGATGTTTCCTTTAAGGTAGAACCGGGCGAGATTTTTGGTTTGCTCGGTCCTAATGGTGCGGGGAAAACAACCACCTTGCGTTCTTTGTGTACTCTCACCACACCAGATGCTGGGAAAATTGAAGTTTCTGGTATCTCTGTATTGGATAATCCCAAACTCGCAAGGAAGCGATTGGGCTATGTTGCTCAAGAAGTTGCATTAGATAAGGTACTGACAGGAAGAGAACTCCTGCAACTACAAGCAGCACTTTATCACCTCCCTGGTTCAGTGGCAAAGCAACGAGTGGATACGGTACTGGATTTACTGGGGTTGCAAGAATACGCCAATAAAAAGACCGGTACTTACTCGGGGGGGTTACGCAAACGCCTGGATTTGGCAGCTGGATTACTCCATGCACCAGATGTTTTGGTTTTGGATGAGCCAACAGTAGGGCTGGATATTGAAAGCCGTTTCGTAGTTTGGGATTTCCTGCGAAAGTTACGCCAAGCAGGAACAACGGTAGTGATTACCAGCCATTATTTAGAAGAAATTGACGCGTTAGCCGATAGGGTGGCAATTATTGACCGTGGTGTGGTGATTGCGACTGGAACACCTTCAGAGTTAAAAGATAAAGTGGGAGGAGATCGCATCACTTTAAGAATCCGCGAGTTTTCACCAATTGAGGAAGCACAGAAAGCCAAAGATTTACTGAAATCCCTGCCTTTTGTTCAAGAAGTGATTATCAATAGCGCTCAAGGGAACTCTTTAAACCTAGTTGTCACACCACAGCAAGATGCATTAATTAGGATTCAGCAATCTCTAAATTCCTCTGGGTTACCGATTTTTGGTCTAGCCCAGTCCCGACCCAGTTTAGATGATGTCTACCTAGCAGCGACAGGAAGAACCCTGATGGATGCGGAACTCGCAGCTGTGGCGAGTCGCGATCCAAAAGCTGAGAAGAAACAAAATATGAGATGAATTGAGTTAGTGATTGTTGGTTAGTGATGAGTTGTTCGCTTTCCACCACTAACCACCAACCACTAACGACTAACCATTAACTACTAACAAATCCAAAATCATTATGAGTGGTACTGTTTTACCTCCAAAATCAGATATCAATTGGCAGCAAGTTGTATCGCCCCAGCCTTACACTGAGACTTCTGCCGGTGTGGTTGCTGAATTTGTGCAAGAAACGCTAGCTTTAACTCGTCGCTTATTTATCCAGTTACAGCGGCGTCCCTCAACCTTGGTTGCAGGAATTATTCAGCCAGTGATGTGGTTGGTACTGTTTGGCCATCCATAGACGGCATCATCATATCAATTAACACAACACTAATGTCTTTTTGATATTGGGCATACAGCGCCACTGCCTCAATTCCATCCTTAGCAATTAAAACCTTATATCCATAGGTTTCCAGCATAGTTTTAGTCACCTCACAAATAGAATCTTCGTCATCAACAAAGAGAATCATCTGTCCCAACCCAACCGATAATTCTTCATAATGTTTGAAGCAACCATCTGTGTGATTTGTTAGCGTCGCTCTTAAGTATACCTGAAACTCCGTTCCCTTTCCGACCTCACTAACAACGTTGACAAAACCACCGTGACTTTTCACAATGCCCATGACAGTAGAAAGACCAAGACCTGTACCTTTGCCTACTTCTTTTGTTGTAAAAAATGGTTCAAAAATTCGCTCAAGGACTTCTTTTTCCATCCCACATCCTGTATCGGATACTGTAATGACAACGTATAAACCCTCCTTAGCCTCAATATTCATTCGGGCATAATGAGAATCAATCCAAATATTTTTGGCGGAAATTTCGAGGATACCACCATTAGGCATAGCATCACGAGCATTAATGCAAAGATTCATCAGGACTTGGTGCAGTTGAGTTGCATTGCTTGCGATCGCCCAAAGGTTGTGTCCTGTGACATTGGTGCGAACTTCAATGAATTTGGGAAATGTTTGTTTAATAATATGCTCAATTTCTGAGATAATCTCCTCTACCTGTAAGGATGTACGCTCACCGTCAACACCGCGTGCAAATGACAGGACTTGTTTTACCAAATTTGCCCCACGTTGTATATTTGTTTTAACAATCGAAAGCCACTGCTGGCTTTGTTCATCCAAAAGTTTTCTTTCCAAAAGTTGCACGCTCAGAAGCATTGGTGTCAGGGTATTGTTGAGGTCATGAGCAATACCGCTTGCCAAAGTACCGATACTCTCTAGGCGCTGAACTCGGAGAAACTGTGTTTCAAGTTGTTTTTTCTCGGTAATATCAGTGTTAACCGTAAGAATAGATACTGGTTGCCCATCTTTATCGCGGACTAAAGTCCAACGGCTTGCAACAATAATTTCCTTACCTTCCTTAGTCAGTTGGTGTAACTCACCTTGCCATGAACCAGACTCAATCAAACTTATTTGAATATCTTGGAGTTGAGAGATGGTTTTGTTGTTGTATAAAAGCTCATTAGCATTCTTGCCGAGTGCTTCTGTTGCTTTCCAACCATACACACGTTCAGCCCCTTTGTTCCAAAATCGGATTGGGTTGTCCAACAATTGGATTTGATTATCTAAGTCTCGCACGAGAATCGCATCTGTCGTAATATCAAGCAGCTTCGCTTGTTCGCGAATTTTCTGTGCTGCTTGCTCGCGCTCCTCTTCTGCTTGCTTACGCTCGCTAATATCAATAATAAAACCAACCATACGAGCAATATTGCCTGCACTGTCTAAAAAAAAGTACCCTTTATCCTCAACAGTGATGTAATTGCCATCTTTGCGACGGACGCGATATTCTAGATAAAATGGCTTTTTTGTGGATAAAACTTGGTTAATTTCTTGATTAAATAGGTTTTTATCTTCAGGATGAACGAGTTCTTGCCAGCGGTTTAAATTTCCTGACATTGTCTGTAGGGTATAACCTAATATCTGTTCTAAGTTGCCCCCATAGGTAATCTCATGAGTATGAGGGTTCCAGTCATAGAGTATCTGACCGCTCGCTTGAATGAGTGCTTCATGGCGATTTTTCCACTCGGTTAATTCATCTGTTTGGCGTCGGAGTTCATCCTCTATCCGCTGGCGCTCAAAAATCTCCACCTCCAGAAGCTGATTTTGCTCCGTAAGTCTTTTCGTAAGGTTTTGCAGGCGCAAATGGATATTGACACGAGCTAAAACTTCTTCATGCTCTAAGGGCTTAGTGATGTAATCTACTGCCCCAAGTTTTAATCCTTTGACCTTATCCACCTTATCAGTTATTGCAGTCAAGAAAATAACAGGAATATCTTGAGTGGTTTGATTGGTTTTCAAGCGACGGCAAGTTTCAAAACCGTCCATTTCCGGCATAAGTACATCTAACAAAATCAAGTCTGGAGGAGCATATTCTGCCATCTCAAGCGCACTTTCACCATCTTCCGCCACCACAACTTTAAAACCAGAATCTTCTAAAAAATCGAACAACATCTGTAAATTACTAGGGGTGTCATCGACGATTAAGATGACACCTTTTTCAGTATTATTAAAATTCATTTAAACCTCTTAATATTTTTAAGCCTTAAGATTTTTTAAAAATTCCCGAATTTGTTTTCCTTTAAAACCTTTCGCCAGTTGACGCAGGTGCATGGCAAACGGTACCCATTGCTGATTCAACTCCTCAAGTCTTGTGGTTTCCTGAATAATGCCTTTAAGGTCTCCCCTCATTGCTAGATCGAGTAAAGCCGCAACTTCCCGTGCAGGTGGAACCACAAAAGGGTCTTGAGTGGTTAGGGGTACAGTCGCGGTATGCCCATAGGAGTTCTCTTCATAAACCCATTCCAGTCCCAAGTGAGCTTGTAGTTTTTCTAGAAGATCTGCTTCGCGGACTGGCTTGGGGAGAAAACTGTCGCAACCAACTTCGCGACTTTGTTGGTGGTCGAAATCAAAAACGCTGGCTGAGATGGCAATTACTACCACCCCTTCCAACTCTGGCATCATCCTGAGGCGACGGGTAGCTTCAAAGCCATCCATTACGGGCATCACTAAATCCATACAAATGACATCTGGCTTAAACTGACAGGCTTTGTTTAAACCGTCCAATCCGTCATTAGCTTCTAAAACTTCAAACCCTAAAGGCTCTAGCATATTGACCAACACGGAACGGTTTGCCCACTTATCATCTACCACCAAAACTTTTCGCTTTAAGCCTTTGTAACCAATGATATTGTTTTCCGCAATATAAGCAACATCAGTCCATTCAACTTCAGTTAAATCTAAATCCAACCAAAAAACACTTCCTTTTCCTAATGCACTTTCTACCTTCAATTCGCCACCCATTAACTCAACTAATTGACGGCTAATTGTCAGTCCTAATCCCGTTCCTTCAGTCTCGCGGCTCTTCTCACCTACTTGTTGAAATGGTAAAAATATTTCTTCTAATTTTTCTGGAGCAATGCCAATTCCTGTATCTTCTACTTGAAATCGAAACCTTTCTTGATGATAGCCAACTTTGAAAGTCACATAACCTTGTTCTGTAAATTTAACTGCATTTCCAAGTAAGTTAATTAAAATTTGCCGCAACCGCTTTTCATCTGCTCGTATGGCTTTGGGTATAGGGGTTAGAGTTTCGTAAATCAACTCTATACCTTTTTGTTCGGCACGAATGCGGCAAATTTCAGCAATGGCTTCTAGAAATTCAGGAAAATGAAAATTTTTGACATAAAGTTCCATTTTCCTAGCTTCAATTTTTGAGATGTCTAAAACATCATTAATCAAGTGGAGCAGGTGTTCGCCGCATTGATAAATAACGCTCAGACCGTTCTTTTGATGGTCTGTGAGTGTTTTGCCTTTTTTCAGGATTTGAGCGTAACCCAAAATCCCATTAAGTGGAGTGCGAAGTTCGTGGCTCATGTTAGCCAAAAACTGGCTTTTGGCTCGGTCAAGTTCCGCTAACGCTTCAGCCCGTTTGCGTTCCATCTCTAAGGCGCGGGTGTTGGCGATCGCTGTTGCTATCTGACCTGCAACTAAGCTTAAAAATCTGCGATAGGTGTCGTTTAACGCACGGCGGGGGCTAATACCAACGACTAAAACACCTGCAGGCAGTGTCACTCCAGGCTGTGCCACTGGCAGAACAAGCGCCGTAGAGGGGGACTCCGGCCAAAGACCACCGGGTAAGGAACCAAATTCAGCCACTAAATTGTCCGCTTGTTCGATTTGTCCGGTAGTTGCTACTCTTGCTAAAGACCAAATTCCCGGTTTCTCTTGAGTATTAAGGTCAATCGTCAGAGGGCTGGCTGGTGTACCTGGTTCGAGACCGGTTGTTCCTGCTAAATGTGCTTGTGTCCTATCCTCATTTAATAGGTAAAGTAGAGCAAAGGGAATATCGGCGGCGTTCTGGCTTAAAGTCTCTGTGGCAATTCGACAAGCTTCTTCCGTCAGTTGCGCTGTTGCGGTGTTGGTTACCAAATCGTGAAGCGTCCGCAGGCGTCGTTCATCTATGACTCGTTCTGTCGTTTCGGTAACCGCCTGGAAAATGCCGACTACACGACCCGACTCGTCACGGATGGGGCTGTGGGAGAAGGTGAAGTATGTCTCCTCGATATACCCGTTGCGGTTCGGGAGGATTAACTGATTTTCATACCAGGTGCCTTCACCTGCCAAGACCCGCTCGAACATGGGAGTGAGAACGTCCCAGATTTCCGTCCACCAAGGATAGGCTGGCTGTCCCAATGCTCCAGGGTGCTTGAGGTCACCGAGGATGGGACGGAATCCGTCGTTGTAGAATTGAACTAATTCCGGACCCCAATGAATCAGCATCGGAAAGCGCGAGGCTAGGAGGATACTAACAGCGGTACGCAAGCTCTGGGGCCAACTATTGACCGGACCCACAAGGGTTTTTGACCAATCAAGCGATCGCATCAGCGCACCCATCTCCCCACCGCCCACGAGGCAATCTTCCGGGTTAGCCGTCTTCACCTCATCAATCACAAGTTATCCTCCTGTTTGACGTGTGGCAATAACATTTAATTTCTTTCAAGTTTATTGCCCATGTACTAATGACTTAATTCAACTTCAAATTACGTAATTTTTAGTAAGCTCATTTAAAGTAACTGCTCACAGTCATAAAGTACGGTAGTTGAAAAACCTCTCTCTAAATCTCTCTCCTATAAGGAGAGAGACTTTGAATTTTTGGTTTAAACGTTTGATTGTTTGTAAACTTTTTCACATATCCTGAAAAGTCAGGAGAATTCTCATATTCAAAAGCACCAGCTTATTGGCTGGAATTTAGTTCTTCTTCTCCCTTAACAAAATCGCTAATTACACGGGTATCTAGTAAGTAACCCATTCTTAAAATTCGACTTCCCTCATATCTTGCACCATCACCTTATTGCAAAAATCAAAGCCCAAAAAGCTAATCCCGATCGTAGGTAGGGCTATGCCTCTTTACATAGTTTGGTTTTTTCACCTCGTTCTACTTATACTTCTTCTGGGTTCGGATGAGTGAAGAAGACTCCATCTGTGTCAACTTCTATAGGAGTTGCACCGCTGTTGTTAATGACTTCAATCATGAACTGTAGGATACGTCTACCATAAGCTGTCACCAGGGCTGCTGCTTCCATGTCATTGAAGGTCAGTTGAGATGTCCCAAAGAAACCAAATTGGGAATTGGCTAGCACTTTGACAGATTCTCTTCTCTGTTTGGCAACGATATCTCCACGCTTCAGCAAGTCGTTCGAGTCTTGATTTCTCATTGACTAAATATTGCAGAATGCTTAACCCGATTCGCTTTGTGTCCTTGCGAGAAACAATTCCTTTCGATAATATGGTTCTAGGATACATGGAACTGATATCGATGTATCCAACCTTTTTGTATAACCCTGGAATAGAGTAGGCTATCCCTCCTTGGAATTTGTACTTGCGATCGGGTTTGGGTTTGTGTCCGGGATAGTAATACTCGAATATTCGAGTCCACTTCGTACCGTTACCAGTGAGGGCTAATTGCTGGAGGTTCATCCCTGGCACAATCAATGCTTCGTAGTAGTATGAAGGTACTAACCTATTGGCAATAAGTTGGGTATCTTCCAAGTCGTAGATGAGGTACTCCTTGATTTTCTGCCATTCCCTGCTACTAGAACCGACTTTCCAACAGGAGAGAATTTCGTCGTAGGGGAGGATTAATCGCGGTTGAGAACGCAATCCCATTTCCAGAACCACTTGTTTGAGCGACCTTCCGTTGGTAAGTTCCTTGGCAACAAAATCCCATCTGAGAACGCAGATATAGATATCTACGTGTTGACAGTTGCGTATAAAGACTTCTTGAATTTCCAATGGCTCGCCATGTACTTGAGCAGTTCGGATTGTGTGCTTTTTTGATGCAATTGTAAATGGATGAGCAATGCCATGTAACTTGCAACGGCTGATGATAAAAGGTAGGTCAAATTCTGTTCCATTATAAGTATAAATTACATCTGGTTTGCTTGCCTCTAAATGTTTGAGAAACGAGACGAGGATTTGGCTTTCAGCTTCATCCATAAATATGGCAATCTTTCCTGTCTCGCTCATACAGCCGATAGCGTAAATGCGGTTTTCTCGTGGGTTTATCCCTGCTGTTTCTACATCGATGACGAGAGTTTTGAGATGAGAGTATGGGACAATATTTGTTGTCGGTTTCCACTCAGGTATTGCGGTAGTATCTTCCCAGAATATGTCAAGTTTTTCTTCATTAACGATGATTTGATTACCAGATTTTCTGACAAAGTCTCTGTGGTTGTAACTCATTTGACTACTCCTTCCCGCTATATGACTACCGATTTTCTTTTCCTCTTTCTTTGCGCTCTATGCCTCCAACGTCTGCCCGCTTCGCGATGCCGCAGGCTATGCCCGCAGGGCTATACGTGTCTTTACGGTTCTATTTAAATAGGTAATCTTTGAGTGAGAAAGGAGTAACGCCCCCCTACCCTCTTTTCTAAGTTAGGCTGTTTGGAATTGAGATTCCAATTGCAATTTGTATACTAGTTCTACCCATGCTCCTGCTTTCTTCCCTTGAACGGGAGTCAGACTGTTCCAATGCTGTTCAAGTTCAGATTGGGATAGGTGTGGAAGTTGTTCCTGTCCCCAATTTAGTGCATCTTGAATAGTACGCCACCGGGACCAGGGTTGTTTTGTTTTCTTGAGATTGCTCAATTCAATCAAGGTTGCTTCCAACCAAAGTTGAGCTGCTTCAGAGTCGCGCATCAGGTTTTGTCGTGACATCAATAGAGCAATGCTTGATTGAATTTGGGTTGATTCCCACATTTGAGCAATCGTCACCAGTTCTTTCCAAGTGTCTTCTTCAAGTTGAGTCATGCAGTTACTAGCGGGATTGATTTTAGCAACTAGCAGATTTTTGAGAAAGTCAGTCAAGCTGGAGTAGATGACGAACGGGTTTTTGCCACACTCGATTAAGTTGTGTAAGATTTGGAGGCTATTTGTGAATTCCCCTTTGGCAAGATGTTCGGTTAGGGTAAGTAGGTCGTGTTCGGGAACAACGCCTGCTAATTCCCAAACCCAATTCGGCGTAATTTCATCGACTCCCAAGTTAGTCAATTGGTCGAGCAACACAAGACAGTCACGAAGGAAGCCGCCGCAAGATTTGACAATTGCCTGAATAGCAGAGGCGTTAATGTTGATATTTTCTTTTTGGGCAACTTCTGAGAGATACTGGACAAGTGTTTCTTGTTTGACCCTCCTAAAATCGAACTTTTGACAGCGAGATACAATTGTTTCTGGAACTTTGTGTATCTCAGTTGTGCAGAAGATGAAGACAACATAGCGGGGAGGGTTTTCGATGGTTTTGAGGAGTGTTTGCCAAGACTGGGCATTCTGTGCCGCAGTTACCATCCACTAAAGGGGAACGTCGTTCTCAATCCAGGATGCACTTATCAGAGGTGATGACAATAGTCATCGCATTTCATGGTAGTGGTTATAAGACTTTTAAGGAATTTTATACATTACACGTGCTACCAGGCTGGCGCTCGGCATTTCCAAACTTGGTCAGTTATACCAGATTTGTGGAACTCATGCCTTGGTGCTTAATGCTATTGTCTTGTTTTTTACATACGTTGACAGGAGAAATTACAGGAATTAGTTTCATCGACTCGACCCCAATTGATGTTTGTCATAACTGCCGCGCCCATTCTCATCAGGTTTTTAAAGGATTAGTAACATGGGGAAAAAATTCTGTTGGCTGGCACTTTGGATTTAAACTTCATTTGATTATTAATGACCGTGGGGAACTACTTGCATTTAAGCTAACTCCTGCGAATGTTGACGACCGTCAACCAGTTCCAGATCTAACTAAAGATTTAATTGGTAAGCTTTTTGGAGACAGAGGGTATATTTCACAAAAATTATTTGAGGAATTGTATGAGCGAGGTTTACAACTAATCACAAAGTCTAAGAAGAAAATGAAAAATCGTTTGGTCAAACTGATTGACAAAATTCTTTTACGCAAACGTGCGGTAATTGAGTCGGTTAATGACTATCTGAAAAATGTGTGTCAAATAGAACACTCCCGTCATCGGAGTCCATTTAACTTTCTGGTTAATTTAATGGCTGGTGAGCGCGGCATACTGCTATTTACCGAAAAAACCATCTATTAATATTTATCCGAAAGATTTGCCTGCACTACCTCCTGCTATTTTTTAGACCCGTCGAACTCAGATCACATTTACCATATATTCTCAATATTCTTCAGACATCATACTTCTTCTATAGTTCTTATGTACTATTTTTGCCGGTGTGACAGTTGAGGGGGCGGAATGTGGGCTAAAACATCACGGTGTAATACTTGGTGAAAGAAGCCGAGGGGAGCGTGTATTACATGGAATCGGGGAAATCAGGTGTTACCGTCGTGTAATACATGGTAGCTATCGATCGTAAACATGCCCCAATTCGTAATACGCAGTGTCAGAAATATTTTTTCGGACTGGCTTTTCAAGTGGTGGCGATAAGCGCTCTTTCAGCTTGCACCGAAGCGATCGCGCAGCGGCGGCTTCCGCATCGCTCACTCATTGGCTCCATAGAAACGCTCATCGCATTGCTCCAAAGTTACATTCTACCCTTCACCTATCAGCGCGTTCAACTTACGGTGTCATACACCGAATCACAGTCATGTTGAAGCCCCTACCGTGTATTACACCGTAGAGCCAACTTAATTGTGCTGCTGTAACCTGTATTACACGGCATCACCTGTCTTCATGTAACACCACAGCGAGTGAATTCCTTTCCAATGTCATACACGGAACTGCGCGATCGCTTCGGCGCAAGCTGAAAGAGCGCTTATCGCCCCTGCCGTGTATTACACCGTTATTTCCCTTGCCCCCTTCTAAGCGTCTTACACGATCTCAGCACAATCTCATCCTCAACGTCGGTTTTTCCTTGCCCTGTTAGGCATTAATTCCTCTCACCCTTCACCATAGCTGAGTAAACATACAGTACATACGCTCAATACTTTATACAGTATGCTTTCTACGTTTTTAGCTCCGTCGAACTCACGTTAATTACAGAAGAGATCACTAGACAAACTCGTTATGTTGGACGGGGACGACCATCAAAAAACTCTCCAACTGAGGAACTGACAGGTATTTGTCTTCAACTTCATATCCAGCAGATTGATACTGCGATTAAGGAGGCAGAAACTTTGGCAGGATGGCGATTGTATGTCACTAATGCCTCTCTTAGCCAGCTAAGTTTACCACTTGCGGTGATGTATTATCGGGATGAATGGCTCTTGGAGCGTGGTTTTCATCGTTTTAAAAGGGGTTCTTTGCCTGCCCTACCCATTTACTTTCACGCATACTGACCGAATCACTGGCTTAATGTTCTTGTTAAACCTGGCGTTGCGGGTGTTTACCCTGATGGAATTTGTGGTGAGGCAAGCACTGATAGAAACTCAACAATCCTTATCCGGTCTTTATGATGGCAATCCAAAGCGAAAAACTTCGCGCCCATCTGCTGAGAAAATGCTTAAGGCTTTTTGTAATTTAACTCTCTACTTTCTGCCTGATTCTACCATCTTCATCACCCCAATTAACGAGCTTCAAAAACAAATTCTTTCTTTAATGAAAATGCCTGAATCCCTTTATCAGGTTGAAGGAGTGCTACGCTCGACCTAATTACATCTTCCCTCTGTAAAATTAGCACTTGTTGACAAGCAATTATCTAATTGAATGTTCCATTTCGACATCAGTCTCACCGTGTATTACACTTTAAGGACGCTTTGAAAGCACTTTTCTCCATGTATTACACGAATAAGACCGTGTTCATATAGCACTCTCTTACGTGAACTCCCCTTTTCCATGTAATACATGGAAAAAGGCAAATAAGTTTTCCCGTGTAATACATCGTTAATCTCCCAACGCTTCCCCCAAGTATTACATGGTACCCCTACAATTAGATCCGAATTAGATTTTTCCCTTACCCAGTCGGGTATTAATTCCTCTCTCCCTTCAAAAATGAGCGAACGTACAGTATTGTCACTCAAAAGTTCGGCAACCTTCAGCCACCAGTAAAAGTCTGTGTCCAATGACCAATGACAAAGGATTTACTCACTCATGACAGAAGTCCTTTGTTGAGCTTGTTGCCAAAGTTTGTGCAAGAAAAATTCACAGCGATCGCTCATGGCAGTGACAAAAACGCCATCTGCATCCTCAGAACCATCAGATAGCCAAGAACCTTGCAAAGTGATTTCCATATACTCACTATCACAAAAGCACAGAGCAATGATTTCACTGTCCTCGCGGACAACAAGAGCCTTGAGCACCTCGACTCCTGGTAAATCAACAGGAAGCAAAAAGGAAGCAGTGCTGGGTTCAACGCACAGACATTGACCAACTCGCAATGCGAGAATAACTCGCTGCGCCACCCACTCTTCCAGCGATTGAGCCAGACACTCCATGTAAAAGCTCGATTCGGTGTATGTTAATTTCAGCATTCCTTACGGCTCTCCTGTTATTCCAGGTTTGCTTGCACGTCCATCCAAAACTGTTCTGCAAAAGAAATAGTTGGATAAACAGGTGCTTTCGGCTTAGTACGAAGTTGCATGCCAGCCTCTTGGGGTGTGCGGTCTCCTTGGAGGGAGTTACACCGTTCACAAGCAGCAACCACGTTTTCCCAAGTATGACGACCGCCTCTAGAACGGGGAAGGACGCGATCCAGCGTTAAATGTTGATTGCCACCGCAATACTGGCAACTGTGGTGGTCTCGCCGCAAAACCTCTCGACGGTTCACGGGGGGAACCTTCCACATCCGCTCAATATTGGCACTTTTTAAGCGAATGTGTTTTGGTAGGTAAAGTACCAAGCTTGGAGAATGAACTTGCCATCTCCTTTGTTTGGAAAGGTTTAATGGCTCTGCCTTTTCTGTCAGTAGCAGCACAATCGCCCGCTTGATATTTACCCGACACAGTGGCAAGTAATTTTGGGAAAACACCACCACGGATTGCTCTAGAAGTTGCATTGCGCTCGTCACGGCTTGACTCCTCATTAACAAACCCCCACTTCTTTTGTGTTGGAAGCGGGGGTTGGAAATTTGACCATTTTCTTCTTGTGTATTCTGGTCTTATATCGGTACAGTTGCTTTGTAGCTGTACCTCCCGCTTTCTTTGTCTAGTTTTGGTGCTGCATACAGTACACCAATGCTGGCATATCTTGAATCACGATCGCCCTCTGTGTGTTGCCATTTATTTGGGTGACTATTACTCCCCATACGTAAATACTCCACTCCCACAGCGGCTGATTCCCAACTAAATCGGCAGTTGGAAACACGCGAGGAAGTAGAGATTGAGATGGGGTAAATGGATATCACAGAAAATTTCACCTATTGAACATTCCTTTAAACATACTACACTTGTATTACTATCCTGTCCATACTTTGAGGAGAAAAAGGAGAAAAAATGATGCATACAATCGCTCGCACCCCAACCACCGATATGGAAGTTACCAGCATCCGTTTGGAGCGGGAACTCAAAGATAAGCTTAAAGAACTAGCTGGCACTCAGGGATATCAAGCTTTAATCCGAGATATCCTTTGGAATTATGTCCAGCAGAAATCAGGTGAGTGGAAGCCCAGATTTTCGCGAGCTGATATTCGGGCAAGTATATCAGCCACAGCACAACAAGAAGAACGCTGTGTGCTTACGGGCCAATTGATACAAGCGAAACAACCGATGTTATTAGGACTGACAAGAAATGGCGAAATGGTTCCTCTGAGTGTCGAAAGTTTGGCAGCAGATTAAACTTTTGTTCGATTAAACCCAGCCCAGTTGTTGCCTCACAAGAACACAACTGGGCTGAATTGAAATTTTATAAGAGAAACTAATTTTTTTAAAAAAAACTATAAATTAATTATATCATTTTGCCGAAACATTTTCTTTGGAGTCGTAAAGTTGTAGTTTTTGTTAAAACAGCAATAGAATAAAGATATATTTTAGTTTCCAGAAAAATAAAGAAACTGTAAAGGGTTGAGACTGAGACAAAAACACTGGAAAAAGGTGTTTGGCTCAGTAGAAAGTAACCATAAGAAATTCCACAAAGCTTTGCAGTGCCAAGCTTTCATTTCATATAGTCAGGAACAAAGACATTGTCCTCACTTGGGAAAGTGTGAATAAAATATTACGTTAACTAAAATTTTGACCTCAGTGTTAGCGCGGAAGTATTTTAAGGAGTTTCAGCCCTAAATATAGAGAAATTACGGTTTATATATACTTACAAGCGAGATATTCTAATTGCAAGTTAGCAAACTAACGAGGTACACCATAGCCAACAATTATTTTGCTGAGGCATCTTAATATATTTTTCATATTTTTGACTTATTTACAAATTCGTTTAAGAAACTGGAGTTTTGGTCATCTGAATAGAGAAAAGGGCTATAACAGGTGAAAGAAAGATTTGAAGTCCGTTAGGGTGCAGCAGCAGAGCGATGGGTAAATGATGTGCTAGGAAATTTTGTACAAAAAAATGGGGTCAATGTCCAAGAGTGTGCTAGGAATGAACAAGCCTTTATCATCGTCGCCAAAGCGACCCGATGATGTAACACGACAGAATCAATATCCGCATGGAAAGCTGATGCAGCATCAGGAAGAACCCGCCCTCAAGTTGGCGCAAAAACTTAATCAAATCATTGCTAATAACTCGGCTCCGACAATGATGCTGCAAGAAATTGCCCAAGCTCTAGGAGCTGCGTTTCAGGTGGATTGCTGTTGCCTGGTTATAGAACCCAGTGAGACATCAGATGAAACAATGAGTGCTAATTGGTACGCGCAAGGGTACTCAGAATTACCTCACTCCGAAGACGTATTTGTGGCAATGGAACAGTTGGACTTACCAGTGATGGAATGTGCTTCTGAACCGTTAACTATTGAAGATATTGCGACAATTCAAAAAAGTCTTGTCATTGGATGTCAATACTTGCCGCTTGCAAAAGCTGTTTTGGCAATCCCCACCAGATTTGGTGGCAAGAATAATGGTGTTATTAGCCTCATAAAATCACAGCCTTATAAATGGAGTGAAGCAGAAAAACAACTGCTAAAGTCTATAGAATCTTCTTGCGCCATAGCCTTTTCTCAGGTGACCCAAGCACAGCAAATTGCCAACCAGCAAAAGTACCTGCAAACTTGTGCCCAGCATCAAAACCTAATTAAGCAACTGACAATACTCAGTCGTAGCAACTGGGAATTAAATCAAATGCTCCAGTTAGCACTTGCATCCACTGCCGAGACTCTAGGTGCCGAGCGCGGTCTGTTGATTCTGCTAAAATATACAGATCCACTATATATCAGAAATAATCCGAAAAACCAAATCCCCAAGGCAAAAGCTAACATTGTGGGTGAATGGTGCAGGGAAAAAGAAAGTCCCCTGGCTAAATTAGACACATCGGAAAACTCCTTCTATCTTTCTGATTGTGGTTTATGCCAGCGTGCCTTTGCTAATTCCGGAAAACCAGTCATTATTAATGACAATACAGATATAAGAGATACCTCAAGAATTGCCCCAGTATTTGCACTGGAAGACCTACCCTCAATGCTATTAATGCCATTAGAGATCCAAGGTAAAGTCTTAGGATTTATGGCACTACAGCAATCAGCATCTCGGAATTGGCACTCATCAGAACTTAATATATTGGAAATGGTCTGTGCCCAATTGAGCAATTCCATAATCCAAAATCAAACTTTGCGGCAAGTACAAACGCTGGTAGATGAACGCACGGCAAAACTGCAAAGTAGTTTGGAACTACAAGCAAAACTTCATGAAAGAACTCGGCAATACGTCGATCAACTGCGGGAACTCAACGAACTCAAAGATGAATTTTTGAGTAATCTGAGCGATCGCCTGCGCTACCCATTAACAAATATGCGTATGGCACTGCGTATGTTGCGCCAACCTGGAATCGGGCCAGATCGTCAGGTGAGATATCTAGATATTCTGGAAGAAGAGTGTAACAAGGAAATTAACTTAATTAATGATTTGCTGACACTCCAAAAGCTAGAGAACGACCAAGAACGCCCGCAATTAGAAACTGTAGATTTAAATACAAAAATTCAGGATATAGCTGCATCTTTCGAGAAAAAACTTACAGACAAAGGATTAAGTATAGCCTTAGATTTGCCAGAAGAAACCCTCTCAGTACAAACAGAAATCGAGAGTTTTGACCGCCTTCTGCAAGAGTTGTTAACCAACACCTGTAAATACTCGGAACCTGACACCGTTGTCAGGGTGCAAGCAACCCATGAAGTGGAGCAACAAGTCGATCGAGTTATTATTAAGGTGACTAACGTTGGACGTGGCATTTCTGAAGAAGAAGCCGCTTACATCTTCGATAAGTTCCGTCGGGGTAAAGGAAGATGGACTCCCGGTACTGGCTTGGGGCTTGCGTTGGTCAAGTCTTTGGTACAGCACTTAGGTGGTGCGATCGGCGTAGAAAGCACACCAATTGGGGGTTCTAGCCTGAGTGAAATTTGCTTTACTCTAACTTTGTCCCAATTTTCTAACGATAGCGAATCATAATTTGGTGAAAGTGACTGAAGAACATAACATCCCAGAAGAACTTGATTTAGGAATTAGCAACGACACTATCCAAGAACTAAACTTGGATAGTGATGCTGCAGCTGTTTTGCAGGCTGTAGACGTTCAAATCGAGAAAATAGCAGAACGAGTCCGGCAAATCACTGCTCAACTCCAAATCCCCCATTGTGTGGAAAAAGTTTGGAAAGTGCTGACAGATTATGAAGCCTTACCTGACTTCGTTCCTAACCTGAGCAAAAGTCGTTTGCTAGAGCACCCAAACGGAGGTATTCGTCTAGAACAAGTAGGCTCTCAAAAATTTCTCAACATTAACTTTTGTGCCCGTGTTGTTCTGGATGTTGAGGAGTACTTCCCCAAGGAAATTAATTTCCGCATGGTGGAGGGAGATTTCAAAGACTTTTCAGGTAATTGGCAATTAGAGCCTTATGTCCTTGGCGAAGGTAGGGGAACTCGACTGTGCTACACTGTCAAGGTTTGGCCCAAGCGCACTATGCCAGTCGGGCTCATTGAACGCCGTCTTAGCAATGATATGCGCCTAAATCTTGCCGCTATCGGTCGGCGTGTAGAGACAACATCAAGCTAATATTAAATAGTAAAAAGCTAAAATCGAATTTTAGCTTTTTGCTTTTGCTTTATGATTTAGTTAATACCCCCAGGGGGGACAAATGACTATTGATTTAGAACAAGTTGCCATTCTTTGCTTTGAGAATTCCAATTAGGGAAGGAAGTTTCCCCAACAACGTAGGGTCCCCAATAGCGACGGGAACCATCTTGTGCAAAAGCAACTAAAATATCCCCTTTTTCCAGTTTCAAATTCCCGTTAGGCAAAGCCAGAATCAGCCCTTTTTCAGTACCTTCTTGAGGAGCAAAATCCCAATGTGCGGGTATGGCGTCGTTGGCTTCTTGAGAAGAAGTTCCTTTCCCCAAGGAACGTCGTGAAAGTAGGGCTAGACGTACTGGTTGATTGGTTTTATTACTCATCCGCAAACTTCCGGGAATTGCCGCTTTCTTCCCATTGTTCTCGCGATCGTATGCCACAACGGTACTGAGAGCTTCTTTACTGCTGTTATCTATTAAATTTGAGGGAGGTACCGAACTGGATGAGGTAGAAACAGAAGAGGACGCAGGGCTGCGCGTCTCTAATGTCCTTTCTACTGATGGCGAAGATTTTTCTAGCCCGGTTGGCTCAAAAGATACGCTCAATGTTTGGCATCCCATGGGCAGCAGGAGCAGTCCCAATGAAGACGCGACCAGAACAGCGTGAGGAGACACTGACGGTTTCATAGTAATATAATTTACTAATAAGTAATTTGTTTCAGCTTAAGTAACCGCTTACTAGTTACACGGGCAATCTAAGAACAGTTGCCCAACATGGGTTCTCTTGGAATTTGGGGGTGAAACGTATCATATGTAACATTATGAGTGCAACAGCAATCCTGTGACTCCCCAAAATGAAGAAATGTATAGATATTTGTGTTCGCCGAAAACCAAATAGAAACCCATAATACTATTTAAGCAAGCCTGTTGCTATGCCGCATATCCCCTATGTAGGAATATATGATGATTTCTTGATATCTATAAGTTCCAGTAATGCAAAACACGCGTCTTAACAACTTATTAAGTAATGTCTCTGGGCGCTTGAGGCAATGGGTTTTCAACCCTTGGCGGCGTTGGTCTGTACTGATTATCAGTTGGTTGTTCGGTTTTTTTCTGGGAAGTGCAATTTCTACAACAGCCGGACAGACCGCCGAATGGGACATTGGGGTCGCTGCGGTTTTAGTGGCTTTGACAGAAATCGGCAGCAGAATATTTTACGGTCGTTCCGTACAAGAGCGACAAGCACTTTGGGTGGAAGCACTCAACATCCTCAAAGTGGGTCTGATATACAGCCTGTTTCTAGAAGCCTTTAAGCTAGGATCTTAATAAAAGGATAAAGGATGAAGGATAAAGGATGAAAAAGAGGTAGGTAGGTAGGTAGATTGATAGAAACGTCTCAATTTATTAATAAGGTTTACTTTATCCTTCATACTTCATACTTCATATGACTAACTGGTTGAGCCAGATTTTGATAGGGGAAGTCACCGAGCAAACTTGGCAGCTGGCAGAAGACGCAGAGCTAGTTGATACACAAAGAGCAAAGGCTTTTGGGATCGCACGGGAAAATGTGAGAGAAGTAATAGAAACTCGTTCGGATATCCTGCCATCTATTATACCAGACTTTGAGAAATTTTGCCAGACACAGCAGCACGTGAAACCCAAAGCTGTGTTAAAAGTCTTGTGGCATTTATGGCTTCCGTTGGCTATACAACTCGCATCATTTCGCCAACAAAAGGGGCGTCCTTTTATACAAGGTATTTTGGGAGGACAAGGAACGGGTAAAACGACTATGTGCGGCGTGCTTTCCTTGATTATTAAACAGTTAGGCTACCGCTGTCTCAGCTTGTCTTTAGATGACTTGTATAAAAGTTATAGCGATCGCTTGCAATTAAGACAACAAGATCCACGTTTAATTTGGCGCGGTCCCCCAGGAACCCATGATGTAGAACTAGGGTTAACTGTGCTTGAGCAAATTTGTAATTCTACAAGCCCAGTTGCTGTCCCTCGCTTTGATAAATCTCTCCATGCAGGTGCTGGCGATCGAACTTCCCCGGAAATTGTGGAAGATGTCGATATTGTTCTGTTTGAAGGTTGGTTTGTTGGGGTCAAACCTATCGATCCCGCTCTATTTAATTCCGCACCACCGCCAATTGTGACAGAAGAGGATAGAGCATTTGCTCGTGATATGAATAGCCATCTCAAAAGTTATCTTCCATTGTGGGAAAAATTGGATAGCTTAATTGTGCTGTATCCCGAAGACTATCACCTTTCTCTGGAATGGCGCAAACAAGCAGAACGGCAGATGATTGCGGCTGGTAAGTCGGGTATGACAGAACAAGAGGTCGAGCAGTTTGTTTACTATTTTTGGCGTTCTCTTCACCCAAAATTATTTATTGAACCATTAGTTAAATATCCATCCTCAGTTGATTTCGTCATTGAAATGAATCGCGATCGCACTATTTTTTTCTTGTCCAAAGGGGGAACAAGAAATCCAACTTCCTCCCCTTTATAAGGAGAGGTTAGAAGCGATAGAAATTACAGCAGATTGCAACGCGGAGGAGGTACAGATTGTTGTAAGGGCGAACACAAGTGCGTGCCGACCAAGGTAGGCATACGGCTGTTCGCCCTCTAAAGTGTATTGTTAATTTAATCTCCTGACTGTATGCGGTTAAGAAGCTCGTAGAAGGGTTGCCAATTATCTTCCTGAACAATCGGTTCCCAAATTGATTCAATTACTGGTCTAAGTATGACAGTTTTGGGATTGTGGTGAACCAAAGTCTGGGCAATGACATTCATTTGTTCTAGAGACAAGCTGTTCAATATCTTATGGTACAAAATGCACCAATTATCAAAAATCTCTGATGAACCCGCTCCTGGTACAAGGTCTGAATCTACCATAATCAGCCCAGGTTCATCACGCCATTTGGATGAAAAGGTGCGAGCCATCTCATAAAAAAATCGATGATATTCAACTTTACTATTCTCTAAAAATTTGAGCGTCAAATTCAAAAGTTCAGAAGCTTCTGGGTGTGCTATATCCTCAAAGCCAAGTTTTTTCAACATTAAAGAGCAATATTCACGATTGTAATGCTCATCAAAACTTGCCAATCCACATTCCATATCTAGTGGGTCGATAACAGCCTTTAATGATTCTTGAAGTGTTTCTAAATTCCACTTACAAATCCCTGGTTGATGGCTATAGCAATAGCGTCGATAGTAGTCAAAATAGGCAGCTGTAAAATACGGATCGTAACTGGGGATGAATGCGTAAGGACCATAGTCAAAACTCTCACCCGTAATTGACATATTGTCAGTGTTAAGTACTGCGTGACAAAAACCCGCAGCCATCCACTGTCCTACCAGTTCTGCTGTTCTTTTGACTAAATCCGCAAAAAACAGAGCATACTTTTCTTTTTCATTTACCAAATGTTGGTAATATTGCTTAATAACATGATCTAAGAGTTTCGTGGCTAAATCTGGACGCCGAATATAATGCAATCGTTCAAAGGTACCGAATCGAATGTGGGATCGGCTCATCCTCACGATGACTGAGGAACGGGTGGGAGAGGGTTCATCACCTCGCCAAAGAGATAAACCTGTTTCAACCATGCTCAAGCATCGCGAGGTTCTCACCCCCATGCGATGCAGTGCTTCTGCTGCAAGAACCTCCCTCACGCCACCCTTTAGGGTCAGCATACCATCACCACCACGGGAGTAAGGAGTTCTACCGGAACCTTTGGTACCAAAATCATACAATTCACCATCAGTACCGCGTACTTGTCCGTAGAGAAACCCCCGACCATCACCCAAAAAAGGGTTGTATTCGCCGAATTGATAGCCGTGGTAACGCAGTGCCAACAATGGTTTCCTAGCCTCAAATTTGCCAAAGGCTGTGATAAAATGCTCGTCTGTTACGGCTTGAGGGTTTAGTCCGAAGCGATAGAGGAGTGCATCGTTACGCCAACGCAGTATGTGTTGGGGAAATTCTGCTGCTACAACTTCGTCGTAATAATCATTGCCTATAGATTCAAGGGCAGGTTCGTAGTCGAGGTTGAGAAAAGGATTATCGGAAATCTTGTTGTTTGCTGTTTCAGCTAGAGTCATTAGACTTGTATGCAAATTAGTGTAAAATATTGCCAGATTGCGGCAATGGACGGAAACGAAGTTAACTTAACTCTTTTATCAATACTATCTTCTGCAAGACTTCACCAACTCAAAATTATAAAGCTCAATGGGTCAAGTGTTGATTTTTACAAACTATTCCAGTCAAAAAGATTGATAGTACCAAACAAAGGCAGGGGGACTACAGGGGTCGAATCAAGCTCATAATTATGGAGAATCGCTATCAGACGACGTTTTTAAAACAATTGCCTTTATGCTATAATTAAGGGTCAACTAGCTTTTTGCTGTCAACCCAAAGCTACTATATTAGTCTAGAACAAAGGACTAATGACACTTTTGCAAAGGATGTATCAAATTTTTGAATTGCGCTCTACTGGTGATGAATCCTCAGATAGAATAGCATTAATTTTTTGTCGAGAAGCTTGAATAATCGATTGTATGCGAGCTTTTTGTTTGGGCGTTAGCCTCACAGATTGTATGACTTGACTGATGTTCTGACGCGATCGCAAACCTTGAACCATTTTACTGCGTTGAACTTGGGTGAATACAGCTTCAACCTCTTGGAATGCTTCTGCCTTTAAGCCCTCTATCCTTTGACGCTGTTGCGGTGTCAATCTTTTTTCAATACGGGGTAAAGCATATCCTAAAGCTTGAATTGTCAGTGGTACTAGAATATACGAAGGAAGAGGTCTAGCAAATGCCGCCGAAGGAATTCCAGATAAGAGGGCGATTAAGACAAAGGATGTAAAAAATACAGACACACGCTTTGTATATTTATGACTCATAATGAAATAGCACTGTAGGATTTTCGTAGAGATTATTGGTTTGTGAATAGTCAAGATTCTAATCTAACTTTTTGAATTTGCAATATATTAGCCCAGTAACCAAATAATTTGTAATTTGAAAGGATGGGCTTCGCGAACGTCATTCGTAATGAAAAATTTAGTGAATTACGAGTTGGAGTGAAGCGACTTGACCTGCCAGTTGTGGTTTGTCATACTTGTAAGAATATGATCTTGCCATTTACCATTAATAAATAAATAATCTCTTGCATAACCTTCTACAACAAACCCCAGTCTTTTCAGGACATTGCCACTTCGCTGATTGTGTTGTGCTGCAAAATGCGCCGATGCCTGAGTTGGAACTGGCTGATTTAACCTTGGCGACCTTGGCAATTGAAAGCTCCACAGCTAAGTTTGATTTGACTCTGTTTCTGGAAAATACAAGCGCCGGATTAATGGGGGCGATCGAATACAACACTGACTTATTTGATGCTGCTACCATTGCGCGGATGGTAGAGCACTATCAAACTTTACTAGAAGCAGTCGTTGCCAATCCACAGCAAAAGCTATCAGAACTACCACTGCTCGGAGCAAAGGAACGCAACCAAATACTGGTAGAGTGGAACAACACCCAAGCGGTTTATCCCCAACAGTTGTGTCTGCACTCTTTGTTTGAGCAACAGGTACTGAAGACACCTCATGCAGTGGCAGTCGTATTTCAAGAGCAACGCCTCACCTACAGCGAACTGAACGCAAAGGCAAATCAATTGGCGCACTACCTAATCTCACTCGGTGTAAAACCGGAAGTGTTGGTGGGTGTGTGTGTCGAGCGTTCTTTAGACATGGTGGTGGCATTGCTGGGCATACTCAAGGCAGGTGGAGCTTACGTGCCTTTAGACCCAACATACCCGAGTACGCGCTTGAGTTACATGCTGTCGGATTCCCAAGTGTCGGTGCTACTGACACAGGCTCAATTGCTCTCGAAGTTGCCCGCACACCAAGCGCGTGTGGTAGCGTTGGATACCGAGTGGCAAGAAATAGCCCAACACAGCCCGAACAATTGTGCCACCTCAGTCACGCCAGACAACTTAGCATACGTCATCTACACCTCTGGCTCTACAGGTAACCCCAAGGGAGTGGCAATCTCCCACCACAGCCCGGTGACCTTGGTACATTGGGCGCAAGGAGTGTTTACGCCACAACAGTGTGGGGGGGTTCTGGCTTCTACCTCGATTTGCTTTGACCTTTCAGTGTTCGAGTTGTTTGTACCCCTGAGTTGCGGTGGTAAGGCGATCTTAGCTCAAAATGCTTTGCATCTACCCAGTCTACCTGCATCAAATGAAGTCACGTTAATCAATACCGTACCGAGTGCGCTCGCCGAACTACAGAGAATGAACGGCATACCTGCAACTGTGCAAACGGTGAACTTGGCGGGTGAGGCGCTGCAAAATCAACTCGTGCAGAAGATTTACGAGCAACAAACCATCCAACAGGTATTCAATCTCTACGGACCGTCGGAAGACACCACTTACTCGACATTTGCCTTGGTAGAAAAAGGCGCAACTGGGACACCTACAATTGGCAAAGCGATCGCCAACACACAAGTGTATATACTTGATGCCCAGATGCAACCAGTACCAGTGGGTGTGGCGGGAGAGTTGTACATCGGTGGTGAGGGGTTAGCACGGGGCTACCTCAACCGTCCGGAGTTGACCGCAGAAAAATTCGTTCCCAACCCCTTTGCATCGGACAAATCGAGTCAACGGCTTTACAGAACGGGAGATTTAGTTCGTTACAAAGCTGATGGTAACATCGAGTACATCGGGCGCATCGACCATCAAGTGAAGGTGCGCGGCTTCCGCATAGAGTTGGGAGAAATAGAGGCGGTACTGAGCCAGCATCCAAACGTGCGACAAACTGCGGTCATCGCCACACAAGAGATGGTGGGCGCAACGCGGTTGGTAGCATACTTGGTAGCACATCAACAACCCGCACCCAGTGTGGGCGAGTTGCGGGCGTTCCTCAAACAAAAGTTGCCAGAATACATGACACCAAGTGCGTTTGTGGTGCTTGATGCCCTACCACTCACACCCAATGGCAAATTAGACCGCAAAGCACTACCCAAACCATCTTGGCAACCCGAACTCCGGGAGGGTTTTGTCCCACCGAGAACACCAATCGAAGAAACACTGGCAAACATTTGGGCATCAGTACTGGGTCTGGAGAAGGTGGGTATCCACGACAACTTCTTTGAACTCGGTGGGGATTCGATTTTGAGTCTTCAAATCATTGCCAAAGCCAGTGGCGCTGGGGTGCAACTGAGTGCCAAGCAGATGTTTGAGTATCAAACCATTGCGGAGTTAGCAGCAGTGGCAGGTACAACTGGGGCAATTGAGGCACAACAAGGTGTAGTGAGCGGCACATTACCACTCACACCGATTCAGCAGTGGTTTTTCGAGGAGAATTTTGTCGCACCAGCACACTGGAACCAAGCGGTACTGCTGGAAATGCCACCCCAGATACAGCCACATCTTTTAGAGCAGGTGGTGCATTCAATGTTAGTGCATCATGATGCCTTGCGCTTGCGTTTTGAGAAAACCGATTCGGGTTGGCAACAAATCAATGCAGGAGTTGAGGCGGCTGTACCGTTTACAGTCGTAGATTTATCCGCACTGTCACAAGCGCAACGACAAGCTGCAATCGAGGCAAAAGCAGCCGAACTCCAAGCGAGTTTAAATTTGTCCACTGGATCATTGATGCGAGTGGCATGGTTCAATCTGGGTAAGGAGTTCAACTCAAGAGTGTTGATAGCCATCCATCACTTGGGGGTGGATGGGGTGTCATGGCGGATTTTGTTGGAAGATTTGCAGACAGCCTACAACCAACTCAGTAGTGGTAGGACGATACAATTGCCTGCCAAAACCACATCGTTTAAAGATTGGGCGCAACTGCAATGGGAGTACGTGCGATCGCAAAACCTGCAACGCCAGTGGGATTTTTGGCTGTGGCAATCACAGCAACCAGTTGCCAACATCCCAGTTGACTATCTAGGTGGTGCAAACACCGAAGCATCTGCACGTACAGTGTCGATGTCCTTGTCCCCAGAAGAAACTCGTGCATTACTCCAAGAAGTGCCAAAAGCCTACAACACGCAAATTAACGACGTGTTGCTCACAGCCTTAGCGCAGGTGTTAGCTCGTTGGACACAATCAACGCACGTGCTGTTCAACTTGGAAGGACACGGACGCGAAGAGATATTGGAAAATGTTAATATCTCCCGCACTGTCGGATGGTTTACCACTATCTTTCCCGTGGTATTGCATCACACCTCAGACCATCCAGGGGAGACTTTAAAGTCTATCAAAGAGCAACTGCGTCGCATCCCTCATCAAGGGATAAGCTATGGCTGGTTGCGCTATCTACTTGATGACCCCGAAACCACTGCCCAACTTACTGCCCAAAAACCAGCCCAGGTTGTCTTCAACCATTTGGGTCAATTTGACTCGGTGCTGCAGACCAGTGCGATTTTCAAACTTGCCAGCGAATCAACTGGTCCTGGACGCAGCCCCCTGAATCATCGCAGCCATTTACTTGAGATTAATAGCATTATCTTTGACTCTCAGTTGCGGGTCGATTGGATCTACAGTCAGAACTTACACCACTCCAGCACCATCGAACAAATTGCTCAAGAGTTTTTGCAAGCCTTGCGCGGGCTGATAAATCATTGCTTGGCTCCTGAGGCTGGCGGTTATACTCCAACTGATTTTCCCGCAGCAGGCTTAAGCCAAACAGATCTTGATGAGTTATTTACACAACTGGAGGAGATAGAGAGCTAAAAAAATAACTTCGCACACCAAACGTCTAAGTTCTAGCAGAACAATTGAAACGCTGTATTGAGCAAGCACAGGCAGATAATTAAGTAACCGAAAAATGCGAACCTTTATCATCCTTTGGTTTGGACAACTGGTATCCCTCCTTGGCTCTGGCTTGACTGGCTTTGCTTTAAGTTTATGGGTCTACAAAAATACCAACTCAGTTACTCAGTTTGCACTGATTTCTGTGCTAACCATGCTACCGAATATTATTATCTCCCCGATTGCAGGTGCGCTTGGCGATCGCCTAGACCGACGCAGGGTAATAATTTTGAGCAATTGTGGGGCTGGGTTGAGCATCCTTTCGATGACACTGCTACTTTTCATTGGGCATCTTGAAATCTGGCATATTTACGTGGCTACGACTGTTAGTTCTGCTTTCAACGCCTTACAGTGGCCTGCTTATGATGCTGCGATCGCGCAGATTGTACCACCGCAGCATTTAGTTCGTGCCAATGGAATGTTCCAACTAGGGTTAGCCGTTGGACAGCTAATTTCGCCAGTGCTAGGAGGGTTTCTGCTAGTAACCATTCAGATTCAAGGTGTCCTCATACTTGACGGAATTAGCTTCGTTTTCTGCCTTGTGATGCTCTTGCTGATTCGGTTACCCAAACCTAGAACGACAACAAAAGCCGAAGTACCGAAAAACTTAGTGTGGAAAGATAGCTTGGTAGGCTGGTATTATATCACAACTCGCCCTGGGTTGTTTTGGTTATTAATCCTTAACTGTATCTACCATTTTGTTGAGGGAATTGCCGTTGTGCTATCGACACCACTGTTCCTTTCCTTTGCCTCGACTACCGCACTTGGCACAATGCTATCCATCGGTGGTAGCGGTATGGTACTTGGTACAGCACTCATCAGCAGTTGGGGTGGAGGGAAGCGTCGCATACACAACGTACTCGGGTTTATGCTATTAGGTGGGTTATGTATGCTGCTGGCTGGGTTGCGTCGTGATATTGTGCTGTGTACTGTTGCCATTTTCCTTCACTTTTTCAGCCTGCCTATAGTTGTCAGTTCCAGGCAAGCCATTTTTCAGAGCAAAATCGCGTTTGATGTGCAGGCGAGAGTCTTCGCTGTCAACCGAATGCTGATTAATTTATCCCTGCTGCTTGCTTACGTAGTTGCTGGACCTTTAGCTGATTATGTGTTTGAGCCACTGCTTGCTATTGATGGACCGCTAGCAGGAAGTGTTGGAAAGATAATTGGTGTTGGACCGGGACGCGGCATTGGTTTGCTATTCATCATCATGGGAATGCTCTTGATTGGAGCAATTGTTACTAGCTATCTTTCTCCACGCTTGCGACGGGTAGAATCCGAGCTACCAAATGTTATTTCTTACTAAATAATACTAATTCTCTGAATTAATACTACACATCGTTGATGATTATGGCGCTAAAGCGCAACTACTAACCTTTTTTAATGTGTAGTCTAGTTATGGAGAAATAGTATGAGTCAGTTTGCAGGAATATTTTACAGAATGTAAATACACTGAAAGCCTTACTAATGACAAATGACTGAGGACGACCCTTACCAGTTACGTTTTTTGTTACTAACCTACTTAAATTCTTTGTAATTTTTGGAGTGATTATGAATTGGAATAACCTTGAAGACACAACTATCTACAAAGTTGTCGTAAATGATGAACAACAGTACCTCCCCCTCTGCCTTAATGATAAGTCTTTACCCGGACATGATATAAGCGTGGAAACTGAGAGATGAAAGCAACCTCTATTTTTGAGCAGAATCAAAAATCCAAGTTGTCACCGCAGATATATGCAGATGTAGGAGGATAATTGTCTGTTTTACCAGAGTATATCTGCAGTTATAACGCAAAAGTTCAAAATGGTATGAATTTCCAAATCAAACAATGCCGTTGGCTGTATATCAGCCTCAGTATATTAAGTCTGTGCTTAGCAGTCACGATCGCACCTGCAAGGGCATGGCTGCAAATACCGACAACCCCTACCCTATTATCTTCCCAGCCCACCAACTGGCTAGAAAAAGGACGGAGTTTCTATCGTTCTGGGCGCTTTCCAGAAGCCGTAACAGCTTGGCAAAAAGCAGTACAAGAATACCAGAACCAGGGCGATCGCCTTAACGAAGCCCTGAGTTTGAGCTATCTTTCACTGGCGCAACAAGAACTGAACCAGTGGGAAACCGCCCGCCAGTCTATTGAGCAAAGCTTAAAACTGTTAAATACAGCTAAACCCTCCGCCGATGCAATTCTCTGGGCTCAAGTACTTAATACTCAGGCGAATTTGCAACTGCACACTGGGAAAGCCGAAACCGCCCTCGAAATTTGGCAACAAGCTCAAAAATTTTACGAGCAGGCAGGTGATATCACGGGAAGTTTGGGCAGTCAAATTAACCAGGCACAAGCGTTACAACGTTTGGGGCTTTACCGACGCTCTAGGCAGAAGTTAGAGGATATCGCTCAAAACCTGAAAGGGATACCGGATTCTGATGTTAAAGTGAGTGGGTTGCGATCGCTTGGCTTAACCCTGCAGTTGATTGGTGATTTTAGCAAAAGTCAAGAGGTGTTGGAACAAAGTTTAGCGATCGCTCGCCATATTGAAGCCAAACCCCACTTAAGTTCTATCCTTCTCAACCTCGGACAAACTGCTGTTACCTTGCAAAACCCGGAGGCGGCATTGGATTATTTTGAACGGGCAGAAAAAATAGCAACGAACCCAGGCGATAGCTTGCTAGCGAGTTTAGCTCGTTTCAAACTTTTCCTCGACTACGACAAGCTTGAGCTTGCTACCCCACTTGCACCTCAACTGCTACAACAACTGAGAGAACTGCCGACCAATCAAACTTCTCTTGACGCAGTTATTAATTTTGTTGCCACCCTCAATCGTCAGTCAAATACGTCTCAAATCCTACCACTCAAAGAACTAGCTCAACTGATGGCGGCTACAGTTCAATCCGCCCAGCAAATTCAAAATGTTCGGGCACAAGCCCATGCACTGTATCAATGGGGACAACTTTATCGGCGCACGCAGCAGTGGTCTGAGGCGCAGGAATTAGCTGAAAAATCCCTCAATCTTGCCCGTCAAATTCAAGCTGAAGATATCATTGCTCAATCAGCTTGGCAGGTAGGACAATTGCACAGGCAAAAAGGCGATCGACAGCAAGCAATAACTGCCTATACTGAAGCAGTCAAGGCTTTAAAGGCACTGCGGGGGGATTTAGTTGCGATTAACCCCGATGTCCAGTTCTCTTTCCGCCAAAGTGTAGAGCCTGTATACCGGGAACTGGTCGGTTTATTGCTGGATGGGCAACCGAGTCAAGCTGCATTAGTACAAGCCCGTGAATTAATTGAATCACTCCAAATCGCAGAACTCGATAACTTTTTCCGAGAAGCTTGTTTAGATAAAGTTCAGCAAATCGATCGGGTAGACCCCACTGCAACGGTTATTTACCCCATCATTCTGCCCGACCGTCTGGCAGTCATTTTCTCTCAAGCTGGACAACCACTCCGTTATTATGTCACTGACAAAACTCAAATTGAAATTGAGCAGACTCTAAATAATTTGTTAAGTGCTTTGAACCCAGTTTCAAACTCCAAAGACAGGGATCGATTCTCCGAACAAATTTATGATTGGCTAATTCGTCCAGCAGAAGTAGATGGAGTTTTCAAAAATACTAAGACCCTAGTCTTTGTTTTAGATGGTCGGTTACGGAATATTCCAATGGCAGCCTTATATGACGGGAAGCAATATCTCATTGAGAAATATGCTGTTGCACTTTCACCAGGATTGCAACTCATGGCTGCCAGAGCCCAACAAAACAATATTACTGCTGTTGTAGCTGGTATCAGCCAATCTCGCGCAGGTTTTAGTGCTTTGCCAGCTGTGGAATCGGAGGTGAAACAAATATCAAAGGCAGTGCCGTCCCATCTCTTGCTCAATCAAGCATTTACCAGTAAAGCTCTTGCCGATGGCTTGAAATCTAGTCGTATCAGTGCGATCCACCTAGCGACTCACGGACAATTTAGCTCCCGACTTGAAGATACTTTCTTGCTGACTTGGGATGGAAGACTCAATATTCAGGAGTTGTCGGCTCTTGTGAAAAATCGAAGTAGCGATCCATCGAAAGCGATCGAGTTATTGGTATTGAGTGCTTGTGATACGGCAGCTGGCGACGATCGCGCTGTCCTTGGACTAGCAGGTTTAGCTGTCAAATCCGGTGCTCGCTCAACCATCGCAACCCTATGGCCCGTCAAAGATAAGGCAGCCGAGATACTAATGACTAGTTTTTATAACCAGCTGCGACAACCCAAAATCACTAAAGCTGAAGCACTACGACAGTCACAAATAAACCTGATTCGTCAGACTGATTTCCACGATCCCTTCTTTTGGTCTGCCTTCGTTTTGGTCGGAAACTGGTACTAGTTAAGTGATATTACTGAAATTCAATCTCATTAGCTGTGTACTAATTTATAACACTTTTTACAAAAAATGCTTATATTAGTCGTAATGTGTTCCCTTTAAGACTTGTGATTAGAAGAATTTAACACGCTTCTTGTCACAGTCAAAATGTCTTTAATATTACAGATATTCATGAGGTAAAACTTTGTGAAACGTCAATATTTAGCGAGTACGTTGAGCGTTGTTGCTCTCATCGCTAGCAGTGGATGGACTCGTGCCCACGCCATTACATTTACACCACCCCCCAACAACGGCGCTCCAAGTCAAGCAACAGGAGGGGCTTCCCGTGGTCGTTTGTTTACACCGGTTTCTGGAAAGGGCACTCCCAGTCAAGCAACAGGAGGGGCTTCCCGTGGTCGTTTGTTTACACCGGCTTCTGGAAAGGGTACTCCCAGTCAAGCAACAGGAGGGGGTTCTCGCGTTGGCACTTACTACTTAAATCCTTCAACGGTCGGGACAGAAGGTCTGGCAGGGGTAATCGCACTCCTGCCTCAAAACTTCTATGGCACAACAGTGTCTGAACGTCCTACGATTCTCGTCTATATCCCTGCTTCTAATGCAGAAGAAGCCGTGTTCAGTCTTAAGGATGAAGCTGGCAAGATGCAGCACCAAATGATTATCCCAGTTGCCGGACAAACTGGGGTAATCGCCGTGAAATTGCCACCAAATGCACCTGCTTTGGCTGTTGGGAAAAATTACCAATGGTTCCTGGCATTGAAAGTGGATGGGCAACTTAGTCCGAGTACGCCTTATGTCGATGGTTGGATTCAGCGTATTCAACCCAGCCCCGAACTGACAGCAGCAATGCAACAGAAAGATGCTCTTCAGCAGGCGGTTGCTTTAGGTACAAACGGAGTTTGGTATGACTGTGTGGCAAAACTTGCTGCTCTACACGCCAAAGAATCCACCAATCCCATCCTTGCCAAGCAATGGGAAGAGCTTCTTTCCTCAGTGAGCTTGACGGAGGTTGCAAAAGCTCCATTCGTCGTCTCTGGCAAGTAAAAGGGAACAGGGGTTATCTTACCCCCAGATAGATTACCTAAATACGTAGAATGGTGGGCAGTGCCCACCCTACATAATTCTTATAAATGTATGGCGCATTATATGTGGCGCAAATTCCAAGCCTTTATTCAAGAGACTCGTAGTGTTTTTATTATTACTCCCAGTGTTGCCCTAACGGTTACTATTGGGCAGTTGTTAGGACTTTTCAATTTGCCTGAGTGGAAACTTCGTGATAAATGGGTTCGCTTGCGCTCGCACCAGACAATAGCACAGGAGATTGTTATTGTCACCGTTGATGAACACGATATCCAATTAGTTGGTAAATGGCCAGTTCCAGATTGGTCACTAGCACAATTACTGGAAAAAATCCGGGCGCAACAACCCCGCGTCATCGGCTTGGATCTCTATCGGGATTTACCGGAAGGCAAGGGACATGAGGAACTTGTAAAAATCTTTCGCAACACTGCTAATTTGATTGGTGTTGAGAAAATTATTGGGGAGCGTGTCAATCCGCCACCAGAATTGAAAAAACTCGACCGCGTAGGATTAGCAGATTTGGTGTTGGATGGCGACCGCCACGTGCGTCGTATCTTACTTACAGCAGTGGATGCCCAGGAAAAAGGCAAAATCAAGGCGGGGCTAGCTACCCTTGTGGCACTTAAGTACCTAGAAGCCGAAAAAATAACGTTAGAATCTGTTGACGAAAAGCAGCAAAAGTTTCGATTGGGCAATCAAATCCACCTACCACTACAAAATCACGAAGCGGGTTATTCCGATACCGATTTAGGCGGCTATCAAATTCTGCTCAACTGGTATGCTTCAGAAGCGGGGTTTCTTAAGATTGCTATGCGGGATGTGTTGGCTGGCAAAATTCCGGCAGATTTAATGCGCGATCGCATGGTCTTTATTGGGTCAGCTGCGGCCAGTACCAATGACTTCTTTAGCACACCCTTTAGTTCCTCCTTGATTTCTGCCCAAAAACCGACACCTGGTGTTGTTATCCATGCCAATATTGCCCATCAACTCGTGCAAGGGGCAAAAACAGGGAACGCAAATCTGCACGGGTTTTCTGGTATAGCTGCGGCGTTCTGGATTATTTTGTGGTCTGTTATCGGTTCTGGTGGTAGTTGGTGGTTAGCCAGTACGCGTACTGGGCAGCAGATACCGGGTGGAAAAATTCTTTGGGCAACTGTAGGCATCAGTGGGGCATTCATGGGGGGTGGCTACGGGGTGTTTTTGCAAGGTGTTTTGATTCCCGTCACACCCGCCTTAGCCGCCTTTATCAGTAGTGTCATTGCCACAACGAATGCTTATAAACAGCAGAAGTTAGAAGAAGCGAATCGGCAATTAGAAATTGCCAATAGTAAACTAGTAGATTATTCCAAAACCCTGGAGTTCAAAGTTGAAGAGCGAACTCGCGAGCTACTGTCATAAAGAAAAAATTCTGGTAGTAGATGACGAAGCCAGCATTCGCCGAATTCTAGAAACCCGCCTTTCTATGATCGGTTATGATGTAGTTACAGCAGGTGACGGCGAAGAAGCTTTGGAAACATTTCGCAAAGCCGATCCAGATTTAGTAGTTCTAGACGTGATGATGCCGAAGCTAGATGGCTACGGTGTATGCCAAGAATTACGTAAGGAATCGGATGTGCCTATCATTATGTTAACAGCCCTGGGCGACGTGGCTGATAGAATTACTGGTTTAGAACTGGGTGCGGATGACTACGTAGTTAAGCCCTTCTCCCCTAAGGAGTTAGAAGCCCGGATTCGCTCAGTTTTGCGTCGGGTAGACAAAACTGGTGCTTCAGGGATTCCCAGTTCTGGTGTTATCCATGTAGCTAATATCAAAATTGACACCAACAAGCGCCAAGTCTACAAAGGCGATGAACGTATTCGTTTAACAGGCATGGAGTTTAGCCTGCTCGAACTACTAGTGAGTCGTTCTGGAGAAGCTTTTTCCCGTTCGGAAATTTTGCAAGAGGTTTGGGGATACACACCAGAACGCCATGTGGACACCCGTGTAGTGGATGTCCATATTTCTCGTTTGCGGGCAAAGTTGGAAGACGATCCGAGCAACCCAGAGTTGATTTTGACAGCACGTGGCACTGGGTATTTATTCCAAAGGATTATCGAACCAGGAGAGGAATAAAGGAGTGAAGGAGGGAGGGAGGGAATGAGGGAGTGTCTGAGTGAGGGGAGAATAATTGATGACTCTTGACTCTTGACCCTGGGCTCTTGACTAATGACCAATGACTGATGACCAATGACTAATGACCAATGATGTTTTGCGGCGTCTACCCATTGTAGTTGGTGGTCTAGGCGCTGTGCTTTTGTTTATTAATCGTCTACAAACACCTGAAATAACTGATTCTCAAGCACGTGCTGATGTGCTGGGTGTCATTTTAAGTGCAGTGTTAATTTTGATAGGTTTAATTTGGCAGCAGGTTCAACCGCGAATGCCTGACGCGGTGCAACTCGTTGGCGAACAAGGTTTTGTTCTAGACCCAGATTTGCCAGAAACCATAAAAACAGAACTTGCTTGGGCATCCCATTTGTTGCTAACTAATACGGTGACGCGATCGCTAGTCGTTTACTATCAAGGTAAAGTTTTATTACGAAGGGGAGTTTTGGGTAAGAAATCAGAAGTGATACCTGGAGCCATACTCAAGAGGGTGCTAGAAAAGCAAAAACCAGTGTATTTGGTAGACTTAAAAGTTTATCCTGGAAGAATCGAATTTGATTATTTGCCAGAGAATACTCAAGGTGTCATTTGTCAACCTATAGGTCAAGAAGGAGCCCTTATCTTGGGTGCAAATGCTCCTCGAAGCTACACTAAACAAGATGAAAACTGGATTGCTGGAATAGCAGATAAGTTAGCTGTTACTCTCAAAGAGTAGTTAGCAGCTAATAGTTAGTAGTTAGTAGTTAAGAGAAAAACCACTAACCACTGACTACTGACCACTGACCACTGACCACTAACCACTAACAATTAGCTGTATGCAAATTATCTATTTGTTACTGATTGCCCTAATGCTTGTAGGTATTGTGGGTGCTGTAGTTCCCGCGCTTCCGGGAGCGAGCTTAATTTTAATTGGAATTATCATTTGGGGCTTTATCAGTGGTTCCCTTGCAGCCATAAAAATACCACTCATTGTAACCATTATAGTTTTGCTTTTAAGTATAGGAATTGATTTTTTAGCAGGCTACATAGGAGCACAACAAGCGGGTGCTAGCAAGTGGGGACAAATTGGAGCGTTTGTTGGTTTAGTTCTGGGATTTTTGGGATTATTACCAGCTTTGCCCTTAGGTGGACCATTATTAGGAATGTTATTTGGACCTCTTGTGGGAGCAATTATCGGTGAATACCTTTACAGACGTGACTTACTCCTTGCTACCAAAGCTGGTATTGGAATTGTAGTAGGTACGGTAATTGGCAACTTGATTCAGGGAGTGTTGGCAATTGGGGCTGTTGTCACTTTCCTTTTCACAACTTGGTCCCAGGTTTTTGGTTGATAGAGAACTCTCGGAAACAAATCAACAAAAAACCTAAAACAGTAGGATGGGCAGTGCCCACCCTACAGAAATCAATAAGTTTAGCGTCGGTGAGTTAGTAGAAAATAATGAACTAACCTACCTTTGATAACTTTTTACGACTTAAACCGAATAAACCTGCGACTGTCATAAGACCTAAACCCAAAGTGGTTGTTGGTTCCGGTATTGCTGTCTTCGCTGCTAGACCCGATAGCCTCACGCCATCTCCAGTGGTAAAGATACTGCTATTATTACCGAAAGCAGTACCAGGATTACCCATTTGAACAACAAAAGAGCTTACATTGTTCAATACTAAAGTTTTAGTTGAACTGTTATCTTCTTTTCCTTGTCCTGGAAGCAGGTTACTAACCTCGGTTCCATTGACTTCTAAAACGCCAGAGAAATAATTGTCTTCTACATCATAGAAATTAAGTTCTACAGCTGAGTATGCTTTCTGGAGGTCAAACAAGAAGCGACCAACTTCTAGGCGACCATCTTCAACTACTGTACCATTAGCCAGATAAGCCACAGGGCGGTACCAATATTCTTGTGAAATTGGGTTTGTTCCTTCATCTTTAAAGGTAAATTTTATTGTACCTTGAGGTCCCCAAGTATTTTCTGTGGCATTTCTATCAACAAACAAACGGCTCAGTCCGAACTGAGAATCAAATGCCTGGCTTGTCACTGTAAAGCCCATTGGCTCTGTCTGAATACAGTCTTTAGCCTCGACAATACAGTTCATATTTGTCAGGTCAATTTCACCCTCTTGCTGAGGAATGAGAGACATAGCATGAGCAGCGGGCATGGCAGCAGCTAGACCTATGCTCAAACTAGTTCCTAGAATTGTTGCCGCTACAAAATTGAACCTTTGCATAATTTGCTCCTGGTTTGCTCTTACCTATTAGGGTAAAAATCTTAATTTTTTTGACTCACTGTGTCCTTCATCAATTTATATGCATTTTCCAGAAATGTCAGTCTAAAAAAAAAGTCTTGATGCGATCTTAATTTAGATAGTTTTTATGATGTTTTTATCAGTAAAAATGCTAATTATCTATGGTTACTTTTACTGTAAATACAATGATAATTTTGCTAATTATCCTAAAAATACTATTAATTACGTAGGTAATTTCATATGTGATAGTTTTTAGTTAAAAATAAAAATATAATAACAAGTGAAAATCTGGGATAGCTAAGCTCTGTTTGATAGCATTGACTGTCAAAGCTTTAAGCTATTATTAAGGACTAAATAATAAATTTTCTACTACTGTAGTTTTACAGTAGGTCGCTTGAAGAATCTGTACTGAGTTTTAGTACACTTAAAAACAAAATGTATATTTAAATACTAAGTAATATTGGGATACAAATATTTGTGTTGCAATAGTGAGGTTATTTTTATAACTACTCCCTTCCCGCCAAAAGACGATCCAAAGACATAGGGTGGGTTCCACCAAAGCATACGGTGAAACCCACCCTATGAAAATAGTGAGCACAGCAGTAAACTACTTTAGTTGTGAAAACTTTTTACGTTGATGCAAGCCAAATAAACCAACTACCGCCAAAGCACCCAAACTTACAGTTGTTCCTGGTTCAGGTACTGATACTGTTAGCCTGACACCATCGCCAAATTGACCAAATCTCGCGGTAGGGGCAGGTTTACCCAACTGAAGCACCAAAGATTTCACATTCTTCAATGTTCTTGATTGGATATTTCCATCACCTTGAGCTGATATAAAATCATTGAATGGATTTCCATTCACCTTTAAAATACCGCTAAAGTTAGCTTCTTCAACATCCAAGAAGTCTAGTTTGACTTCATTAATAACTTTGTCAAATTCAAACAAGAACCGACCCACTTCCGCACGAGATTGTTCGGCTGGCATTCCTGTAGGAAGAGAATCTGGTGATGCACCTAGATAAGCGACAGGACGAAGCCAGAATCCTTTTAGAGGATTAGTTCCTTCATCTTGTGCATCGAATTTAATTCCAGAGCCCCAATTGTTTTCCGTACCATTCATATCAACGAATAAACGGCTTAATCCATACTGAGGGGATGTTCCATCAAAATCATAAGGCAAACTTGTTACTTTATAACCAAAAGTCGTTGTGTCCAAACATTTGCTGGCAACACAACCTATATTTGTAAGTTGAATTTCACCTTCTTCTTGAGGAATTAGAGAAGCAGCCTGAGCGGTTGGTATTACGGCAGCTATACCTAGACTCAAACTTGCTCCTACAATTGTTTTTGCTATAAAGTTGAACCTTTGCATAACTTACTCCCAGTTTATTTCTGCCTAATAAGGTTGTTGTAAAAATTTGTTTTGCATCTCGCTTCTTTCACTAATTTAGACAGTATTTATAAATTCGAGAAGTCTAAAAATCAGAATTGATGTAATCTTGATGTTGCCGTTTATGATTGCATTAAATTTCAGCAAAACTCATGAAATATATAATTCTTTTTTTACAAGAATCTACGGAATAAATTTGTTATTTTTACTGAGCTACAAGAAACTTTAATAATTAATTTTTCATATTTTTATGAAACTCAAATAAAATTAAGTAGCAACCGAAGTTACTACTTAGACAAGAGTAATAAATTATACTATATTGTATTACAGCTATTACATTCCACTTTCCAAGCAACCCCTGACTCAAAATAAGCTATTAGCAGACTAAAGTTTGAACATTCATAACAAAATAAAACAAATAGTTCGCGTATAATACACGTAATAAATTAGCGATTAATGTATATCTGATACACAATTAATTCAAAAAATTTCTCTCATCTTTGATTTCAATACATAACTTCCAATACTGCGTAGGTTAAGCATAAAAACACGCAATTACGAGGTTGGGTTGAGGAACGAAACCCAACAGCATAGGTTAAGCATAAAAACACGCAATTACGAGGTTGGGTTGAGGAACGAAACCCAACATCGATCGGCATTTGTTGGGTTTCGCACACGGTAAACCCAACCTACAATTTCTCCTGACATCTTGCACCTTCTTAATAAGGGAATGGTGGGCAGTGCCCACCCAGCCCTTTCAACGCGTTCAAGTGTACTAAATTTTTCCCCCAAAATTGATGCCCAATTAACCCTTATGCAATCAGA
>NZ_BAAFZH010000049.1:0-53056 GCF_054684315.1 Scytonema sp. NUACC21
GTCATGCACGCAGGCGATCGCCCCATAGCTACTGGTCTGTATATTGCTTTTTCCCGCTACCAGAGTGGAACTGGCGGGACATCTCGTCTGCCCACGACTAGTATGCCAGTACCACCATACGAAGATAGTGGGATTAAAGTCTTGATGGTGATAGCCTCACCCACAGATTTAGTGCGTCTAGATCTACTTAAGCAAGAAGCCATCAAACTGCAAGCAGAACTGCATCGTAGTGGAAACGGTGATAACCCGCCAATTCGACTGACCTTACTAGAACAACCGGGACGCGAAGAATTGACACAAGCCCTAGAACAAGGGAGATACCATGTTCTACACTACTCCGGTCACAGCAACCCAGGTCCAAATGGAGGCGAAATCTACCTAGTTAGTGGCAGAACTGGCTTAAAAGAAACCCTAAGTGGCGACGATTTAGCGGGTTTGCTGGTTAACAATCACATTCAAATGGCAGTGTTTAACTCCTGCTTGGGAGCATATGCGGCTACCACTGACCCTACAGGAGACACAGCCGAACGCAATTTAACAGAAAGCTTGGTAAAACGGGGTATAAAAAGTGTTCTGGCAATGTCAGAACGGATACCCGACGATGTCGCGTTGACGCTAACACAATTATTCTACCGCAACCTTTTACTGGGGTATCCAGTTGATTTGTGTGTCAGTAGGATGCGTCAAGGATTGATTGCCGCCTACAGTTCTCACCAGATGTACTGGGCATTACCGACTCTATATCTCCAACCACAATTTAACGGCTATCTCAGCCCAGGAATGCATCCACCCCAAAATCATGAGTTCATTGATGAATACAATTCAATAACATTAAGGACAACCTCAATTTATCCGGATACGGCAAATGATGCCCAGCTGGCATTACCAATTGAGGAAATGATGCCCCCTGCTTTGTCAAATGACTCCTCAGACTTAGATTGGCTGGGTGACGAGACTTGGGGCGATCTTGCAGATGAAATTGAGTATGACGATCCAACATACGCAGAAGACTCTGCCATAGTTTCTGATTTGTTCCGCCAAATCGACCAACAAAGAGCTGCTGAATCCGACCAATCAATGACAGCCGAACTAGTGCAAGACTTTGGCGAAAGTCGGATTGATGACACAGAGGTTTCAGGAGAGATAGCATCTTTAGAAAGCGATTTTGGGATGTGGGAAGAAGTAAGAGCAGCAGCAGCATATGGTAGACAACCAGGTGCTGGTCGTCGCGAATTACCCGCCTCGAATGAAGCTCCCTCAGAAACAAATAGAAACTTAGATGGTAACTGGGATCGCTTACAACTTCCGCCTTCAACCCAGACAACTACCATTTCATCAAAACAACCTCAGCCAAGACATCGGAAAACATTTAATTTATTAACTATACTTGGTATTACTGTTCTCAGCACTGCTGTAGCCGTTATTACTTTTAAGTTGTCGTCACAGAATTTAACAAACCAACCAGGTAACGGATCGTCACCTCCCTCCACAGCAGATCGAATTAACCCGGAAATCAATCTAAGAACGGAATCCACTGGAATTGTCACTGCATACGCAGCCGATAAATTGGGCAAAGGTGAATTAACACTAGGTCTTCCGGCAGTAGAAGAACTACTTAATCGCGGTGTACTTTCTAATGCTGAAAACACCCTCAATCTCATCCCTCAAGAACAAGCGGATAACCCAGATATCAACTTTTTAAGAGGACGACTGGCTTGGCAATCACTCCAGCAAGGGGATAAAAAGTACAGCATAGATGATGCACGGCGTTACTGGGAAAGCGCTGTGAAAGATAAACCTAATTCGTTGATTTATAAAAATGCTTTAGGATTTGCCTACTATGCACAAAGAAATCTCATTCGAGCCAATGACTCTTGGTTCAAAGCCTTGGATGTAGCAGTCAAAGAGCAAAAAACCTCTGCCACTCCTCTAGCAGATAATGATAATAACTCAAAACCTATCCCTAGAGATGCTCTCACAGCTTATGCTGGGTTAGCTCTTGGTTTGTATAAAACAGCATACGAGCAACCCCCGGCAAAACGACAGCAGTATCTGAGTGAAGCCATGAAACTGCGCCAAAAAGTTCTAAAAGACGATCCAGTTAATTTCCAACCCAAGGAATTGAGTAAAGATTGGATGTGGACGGAAAAAGCCATTCAAGATTGGCAAGCCCTCCTCCGACTTCGAGAAAAGCCCCCAGTCAAAAAACAGTGAAAAAAAGGATGAAGGGTAAAGGATAAAGGATGAAAAATAGATTGATAGATGGAAGCAAGCCCCTTATTTTATTGAAGGGGTTTACTTCATAATTTGATACTTGATACTTCATACTTTATACTTCTATTTCGTTACCATTGTGAGAAAGGATTTTTCACTAAATTGCTGTTGAAATACTTGGGGTTGCCTGAAACTTCCTCACCAAGCCAGTTTGGCAATTCAATTTCTTGTGCTTCATCACTAAGTTCGACTTCCGCTAATATCAGCCCTTTATTAACACCATCAAACTCGTCTATTTCCCAAATCAAACCACTGTACTCCACTTTGTACCTGATTTTTTCTATCAAAGGTCGCTGACATAATGTATCAAGCATTTCCCGAGCGTCTTCAATAGGAATGGGGTACTCAAACTCTGCTCTGGAATATTTCACAGTAGGTCCCTTAATCGTTAAGTAACCTCGATCGCCTACTATGCGAACACGTACAGTAGCTCCTTGTTGCGTGGCAATGTATCCCTGACGATACACTCTCCCCTCAGCTAACCTTCGCCAACTATCTTCTTTGACTAAAAATTTACGCTCTATTTCTCGTGCCATTGTAGTTCCTATATATTTTAGTACCTAAGACAATGTAGTTGAGGTGCAGTACGCTCCCGACCGGACAAAGGGCAAATTGGTATGCGATCGCTCTGGTGCTTAGTCCATGACAATTTTGGGAAACCTAAATTGGTAATGGTGACACCGTGCGTGTTTCCATGAACGGTAAGTTAAGCATCACTTGCACGATACGAGTGTATGACTGCAAGCAGCCGACTTATTAACCTGTAAGCTTTCCTCAATTTCTGTCGATGTATAATTCTTATCACTTTCATGAGTCATAACACGCCCGTTAAAACTATTTTAATTTTGGCAGCAAATCCGGCTACTTCAAGGCTGCGGCTGGATGCAGAAGTGCGCTCAATTGAAGAAGGATTGCGACGTGCTTTTAAGAGCGAGCAGTTCAAACTCGTTCAGAAATGGGCGGTGAGATCGCGGGACTTTTACCGAGCAATTCTAGAGCATCAGCCGCAGATAGTGCATTTCTGCGGTCATGGTGCGGGATCTGATGGAATTCTTTTGGAAGATGACAATGGGCTTCCATATCTTGTGACAACAGAAGAGCTTTCCAAATTGTTTAAGCTATTTGCAGTTAAAGGGGTTGAATGTGTCCTTTTAGATGCTTGCTACTTAGAAGTGCAGGCTCAAGCCATCAGCCAATACATTAAATATGTCATTGGCATGAAACAAACTATTGACGATTCAAAGGCGATTGCTTTTGCTGTGACATTCTATGATGCTCTTGGTGCGGGAGAAACAGTAGAGTTTGCTTACGAGTTAGGTTGTACTCAACTTGTTGAACTCAAAGAAGACCAAACTCCCGTATTGAAAAGGACATCAATTCAACCAGTTTCTGATATTCAGGGGCAACAGTTAAATGAAGCTAAAGCTTTCCAAAAAGAGCCAGCTGCATTATTAAGATTATCTCCCTTAGCTAGTGAGTTTATTCAAAAAAGTCTTAACTATAGACGAAATAATCGTTTGAAGCTAATTAGCTTTAGATTGATTTCGGGTATATTTTTAACAATACTTTTTGGATTTATTGGATATAGGGGAATAAAAATTAGTCAATTTCGTGATGATGTGGAGAAAGCTAAAGGGCAAAAAGATAGTTATATAAGAGTCAAAGCACTTGAAGAACTCGTAAACCTTGGCGATCCTCTACGTAATATTGAACTTAACGAAGCCAACCTCAGGGGTGCCAACCTCAAAGGTGCTAACCTTGGGGATGCTATTCTCAGAGGTACCGACCTCAGGGGTGGTAGCCTCGAAAGTGCCAATCTCAGGGGTACCATCCTCGAAAGCGCCATCCTCAACGGTACCGATCTCAGGAGTGCCGATCTCGAACGTGCTATCCTCAAAGGTGCCAATCTCAAAGGTGCCAGCCTCGAAAGTGCCAATCTCGAACGTGCCACCCTCAATGGTGCAAATCTCAGGAGTGCCAATCTCAGGAGTGCCACCCTCAATGGTGCCAATCTCAGGAGTGCCAATCTCGAACGTGCCATCCTCAACGGTGCTGACCTCAGGAATGCTAGTCTCGAACGTGCCATCCTCAACAGTGCCAATCTCAGGAGTGCCAATCTCGCCCGCGCTTACCTCAAAGATGCCATCCTCGAAAGTGTCATCCTTGAGAGTGCTATTGTTTGGGGTGCCAACCTCGAAAGTGCTAACCTTAAAGGTGCCGACCTCTCAAGTGCCAACCTCTTAGGTGTCAATCTCGAAAATGCTAACCTCAAAGGAGGCGACTTAAAAGGTGCCGACCTCGAAATTGCTATCCTCTGGGGTGCTAACCTCAACAGTGCTAACCTTAAAGGTGCCGACCTCAAAAGTGCCGACCTTAAGGGTGCCAGCCTCAAAGGTGCCGATCTCAAAGGTGCTGACCTCTCAAGCACCGACCTCATTGATGCTGAATTTGGCTGTGCAAAAAATCTTTTTGGCATAATTGAATGTACCAACTTAAAAAATGCCAAAAACCTAACGCCAGAACAAGTAAAGCAAGCAAAGAATTGGGAAAAAGCGGAATACGATCCTGAATTCCGTAAAAAGCTTGGCTTACCACCAGTGCCTGAAAAATAGATGTTATGAACATTGGCTGAAACGTATTTGTACAGCGAGATCGGGTTCGTGAGTAATAATTAAAATCATTATTTCTGCTGGGCAAACGATCGTTTGCCTTCTTTGTCAGCACGCTGACAGCAATTGCTCTCTGGGCTGTTAGGCTATAGGTCACCCAAAATAATTTTTACTCGCTACAATTCTTTACCATCAACGATCCCACCCATTGATATCAGAACAATAAATCGCAAGAAGCTTGCAGCATCGTTCACAATTTGTTACAAAAAGACAAAGAACTTCTAGTACTCACTCAAATGTTAGGCGGACTTACAGGTTTAACAGATCCAAAAGGATGAAGGATGAAGGATGAAGGATAAAGGATGAAAAAATAGATGGATAATTGATTTTCAATAAAGAGCCAAACTAAAGCCGAACTAAATAGTAAGTAGGTGGGTGGGAATAAACAAAACTATATTAAAAAATGTAAATACCCTAAAAAGCCTTACTAATGACAAATGACGAATGACTAAAAAAGACCATTCCCAGTTAACTTTTTTCATACCGACCTACTTATTTATTCGCTTATGAAACTTTTGATAGGATTTTTGTTGCCTATCTTTTTTTTAGCGTTGAATTCGAGCTCATCGGAACTGCCTGTAATCCTAGGTTACCCCGATGTATGTACTTTTCGAGATTTATTTTTTGCGATTACTGCTGCCCCTGGTCCTTAAATCTAGGCAAATGAACACGGTATCTACCGGGGGATATTTTATTTTTTGGCAAGGAACTCAGTTCGGTTCCACAAAAATACTTTGCGCTGTTTCCCGATCCAAGGCGGTGCGGGTTCTGCCAACCGTAATGATGTAGCATGGAAAGCATTGCTCTAGAACTAAATTTGATATTTTCCTCACTTGTCTGTATGCAGCACATCGCTGTTATCCAGGAAAATGCCCTCGCAGCTTAAACTGTCGGATTTCTGCCGATGATTCCTTATTGTATGTAGCAGTCAACGCGGAATTTGCCGGAGTCATTTCTTACACCGACCCCCTACGCCCCGAAAGTGCCGCCATCCTCAAACAATTACAAACAAAATACGGCATGGAAACTCATATGTTAACCGGGGATAGCCAACAAAAAGCTGTGATGGTAGCAGAAAAACTGGGTATCCCCTTGAGTAACGTTCATGCTGAAGCATTTCCCGAAACCAAAGCCGCAATTATCCAGAAATTAAAAGCCGAGGGAAAAACTGTAGCTTACACAGGTGATGGTTTGAATGATTCCGCTGCCCTAGCTTATGCTGATGCAGCGATTTCCTTTGGGGATGGTTCCGAGATAGCTAGAGAAACCGCCGATGTGGTGCTGATGAATAATAATTTAACTAGCTTTGTGGATGCAATAGCGATCGCTCGTGAAACCAAAGCCATCATTAAGCAAAATATTAGTTTAGCTGTAATTCCCAATTTAGCTGCCTTAGGACTAGCCGCGACTGTAGGCATCCACCCCTTAACAGCCACAGTGGTACATAATGGTTCCGCAATTGCCGCCGGACTCAATGGTTTGCGTCCACTTATGCACCCTGACTGAAATGTATATATTGATACTTTTACTTACTGTCTACCTTGGCTCGCTTAGGCACTGACGATATTACAGCAGTGTTTACCGCCGTTGTGGAACTTCGCGAGCGAACAAAGTACGGTACATCAAGCGATAAATATCAGTGTTATCAACTGTTCCTTGTAAAAAATTCGCATTGAGTCCATGTGCTTTGGAAACAATTGCTCCCGCATTATCCTGAAAACCCGACCATGCAACAGCAAAGGGAAAGCGCAAACCTTGCTTATCGGGTGCAGAAATAAACGGTAATGTGGCAGTCCCTTCTTTACCATCCAATGGTGCTCCATTGTCACTTTTTTCTGGTAATGGTTTATCTAAAGGGAAATCCTCAACTGTTGCTCCAACAACTTCTAAGCCACCAGCATCACTATCTGCTGCAGTCACTAACAGAGTCTTGGAGTTCTGTTCGAGAAAATTCATGGCTACGCCGATAGCATCATCAGCCCTTTTGATTGCTTCGATGCATCCAGAAGCGTTGTTATAGTTACAGAAGTTGTCACTGCCTTCCTCTTCTAAGACAACGAAGAAACCATTGCTGTTTTGCGATACTATTTTGAGAGTCGCTTGCAGCATCTCGGCTACTGTTGGCGCATTTGGAAGATACAACGGCAAGCCCCGCTTTTTCAACTCTTCTTCTGGGGCGTCATTGTAAGTATTGACAGCAGCAAAGATACCCAAAACTTTCTTGGTGTTGGCTGGTAAATTCAAAAGTTCATCACGGGTATAAACAACGGTGTAGCCTTTGCTTTTTGCCAGTTCTATCAAATTGAGCCCATCAGTACGTTGGGCTTGTTCGGCAGTTGTGTGTCTTCCTGCTGTTCCTTTGGGAAGATACCACATTTCACCACCGCCTAAAATAACATCCGCACCGGATTCTACAATTTGTTTGGTGATATCAGCAAAATTGCTGCGACTTGCTGACTTGGCTAAAAAGGCACCCGTTCCTGGTTCGGTAATGATACCGGAGTTAATGATAGCTGTTGCCTTTCCTGCGGTTATGGCTTCCTGCATAATTGTCTTGGGTTGACCGGAAGCAGATACCACAGGTTGACCTGTTTCGTCCAAACCAAAGGAGTTGGCATTCACTTTCACTCCCGTTGCGTGTGTCACTGCACCTGCATTGGAAGTTCCTGTGAGTTGGTTTTTCATGTGTCCCAAATAGACAGCGAGATTGGACATTTTATCCCAGTTCAGCCTACCATCAGGACCGTAGTGAAGCATTCGCGCCGCACCCCAATGAGATGCACTTGTACCGTCAGGGTGGATGAATATAACATTACCCTGACCCGAGTTGGTCTTAGTTGTGGGCACTGCACTACAGCCCACCATAGCTGTCAGAGTCAAAATTGCCAAATCGATTACAACTTTCTTGTTAATCTGCTGCATAGCTTTCAACTCTATACGCATATGCTTCCAATTGAATCAACAGCCTAAAGTCTTAGATTGCAAATCAACGAAGAGGGTTCCCTTTTTAAAATTGGGGGCATATAGTTGTGAGCTATCTATTGCCTTTGAATGAAGTAATATAACGAATTTACAACGATAATTAATAATACGTATAAATGTGTTACTTCTTTTGGTGTTGTCACATTACCGACACTTGTAGGTAATTTTCTAGCTAGAAGGGAGTAGCCTCGTCTCTACCCTGGTTGTTAGCACGGTTAAAATCAGTCAATGCAGACAATTGACAAAAAGTCAACAAAAAACGTCTGGGCACAAGCCTTAGCCCAACCCGCCAAGGAATTTCCACCTACCCAACTCCAAATCCTTTCTGGCAAGATCCCTGAAGGCTTACGCGGTACACTCTATCGTAATGGTCCCGCACGGCTGAAACGCGGTGGTATCCCTGTAGGGCATTGGTTTGACGGTGATGGAGCAATTCTTGCCGTACATTTTACTCATGCAGGAGCAACTGGGCTATATCGCTACGTACAAACGGCTGGTTATAAAGAAGAAGCGGCAACAGGTCGATTGCTTTACGGCAATTATGGGATGACTGCACCCGGACAAATTTGGAATCAATGGTTAAAACCACTTAAGAATGTAGCTAACACCAGTGTATTGGCACTGCCAGATAAACTTTTGGCATTGTGGGAAGGTGGTAAACCCCATGCTCTTGATTTGCAGAATTTGGAAACTCGCGGCGAGGATGATTTGGGTGGGTTAACTATAGGATTATCTTATTCTGCCCACTACAAGCGAGACCTCCAGACAGGAGAAATTTTTAACTTTGGCATAACTCCAGGATTAAATGCCACACTTAATATTTATAGAAGCGCTCGCACGGGCAAAATAGTCCAAAAAGCAGCACACGCCCTAGAAGGTGTGCCAATAGTGCATGATTTTGTCTTTGCAGGGCAATACCTTGTCTTTTGTATTCCCCCCGTGCGGCTTAACCTTTTGCCTACATTGATAGGCATGAGTAACTATGGTGACGCCTTGGAGTGGCTGCCAAACAAGGGAACCCAAATTTTAGTCGTTGACCGTCAAACCCTTGAGGTGGTGAGTCGGGATGAGACTGAACCTTGGTATCAGTGGCATTTTGGCAACGCTTATGTAGATAATAGCGGGTTAGTTATTGTGGATATGGTGAGATATCCAGACTTTCAGACCAACCAGTACTTAAAGGAAGTAGCGACTGGAGAGACTCACACCCTATCGGTAAGTACGCTGTGGCGTATGGGTATTGACCCAACTTTAGGTAAGGTCAAAACACTCGAAGAAATTATGGATCGCCATTGTGAGTTTCCGGTTGTACCACCCCAAGACCAAGGAAAACCTAACAGTGAAACTTATCTCACAGTACACCGTCAAGGAGTAAACCCAGTAAAAGAAATATTCGGAGCGATCGCCCGTTTCGACTACAAAACCGATACCCTCACAATCGCGGACTGTGGTGAAAATCATTATCCTTCCGAAGCGATTTATGCTCCTGATTCCCAAAATCCCGAATCTGGATGGGTGATAACGGTAGTGTATGACGGCAATTCCGATAGTAGTGAAGTTTGGATTTACGATGCAGTTAAGTTAGATGAGGAGCCTGTATGTAGATTGGCATTACCGGGTGTTATTCCCCACAGCTTTCACGGGACTTGGAAACCAGTGAATTCGTAATGGCTGAACTGCCTCATGATAAAAACCGCCTATCAAAGGCGGTTGAAGTGCAAACCATAGAATTTTATTTATTGTAGCTATAAGTCTTAATAATTTCTTCAGGCTTTTGGCATAATTGCTCAAAAGTCACTTCTTTTGGACTAGTGACATGAAACCAACACGTTGGTGTGGCAAAATTCTATAATTCAAAGATAGTGTAATCCGCTATCATATCTGTTTTATAGTTACTATGACCACTATACCCCGTCGCTATCATATCACTACCTTCGGTTGCCAGATGAACAAAGCCGATTCAGAACGCATGGCTGGCATCTTAGAAGACATGGGCTTTGAGTGGTCAGAAGACCCAAATGATGCCAATTTGATTCTCTACAATACTTGTACTATCCGGGATAATGCCGAGCAGAAAGTATACTCTTACCTGGGTAGACAGGCAAAGCGCAAGCACGAACAACCAGACCTAACTATAATTGTCGCTGGTTGTGTTGCTCAGCAAGAAGGGGAAGCTCTGTTGCGACGAGTACCCGAAGTTGACATGGTCATGGGTCCGCAACACGCCAATCGCTTAAAAGATTTGCTGCAGCAAGTGTTTGATGGCAACCAAGTTGTTGCAACTGAACCAGTTCATATCATAGAAGATATCACCAAGCCACGACGGGATAGCACTGTAACTGCTTGGGTGAATGTCATTTACGGTTGTAACGAACGCTGTACGTATTGTGTTGTTCCTAATGTACGAGGTGTTGAGCAATCTCGCACGCCAGAGGCAATTCGGGCAGAAATGGAAGATTTGGGACGACAAGGGTATAAGGAAATTACCCTACTCGGTCAAAATATTGATGTATGGTAGGTGATGGGATTAATGATGCACCCGCACTAGCACAGGCGGATATTGGGATTGCCATAGGCACGGGAACAGACGTTGCGATCGCCGCGAGTGACATTACCCTCATATCCGGAGATTTGCAAGGAATCATTACAGCAATTCAGTTAAGCCGTGCCACCGTTCGCAATATTCGCCAAAATCTCCTTTTTGCCTTCATTTACAACCTTGTTGGTATTCCCATCGCAGCTGGCATTCTCTTTCCTTTCTTTGGCTGGCTACTCAATCCAATTATCGCAGCAGCTGCAATGGCTTTTAGCTCACTGTTTGTCATCACTAATGCCTTACGCCTGCGTTCTTTTGAACCTAAAACATATTTTTAGTGTTCATAGTTAGTCCTACAGACGCGCTCTCGAATGCGTCTGTACATTAATAACAACAAAGCACCACTATCCACTAACAAAACAACTTTTCAATCAATTTCACTATCACAATGAAAGCTTTCTTGGAAAAATCAGCATTACATAAAAAAATTGGCTATCCAATGATTGGTTTGAGTATATTGTTAATACTTGTCATTTATCCATCTATCGTAGTTTCTGCCACTACACCAATACACCAAACCAAGACGTTTCAGTATATAGAACAACCATTTGTGGTAAAGTTAGCAGTTAATGTAGGAGGAATAACACTAATTTACCTACAATTTAAGTGGTTTGTGAGATTTAAAAAACGCAGCACATAGAATTATGTTGTTCGTCGTAGGTTGGGTTGAGGAACGAAACCCAACAATTCGATGAATGTTAAATTTCTTTCTTCAACCCAACCTACAAAACTTCCTTCACATCAATAAGTACGTTGCTAAAACAACCAATTAATAAATAAAGTATCAATGATTTTACTTGTTTGGAAAGCTGAAAAAATTGGTTTTGAGCACTGGTGCAAAATTTGAAAAATTCTCAACATTTATTAAAAAGGTAAATAGGATGAATTTACGGCATCGTTTTCCTAATTTGTCTGTTCTTGGTAGCTTGAGCCTGCTAGGTATAGTGACCCAACAAAATGCAACTCGAACTGAAACTGAAATACCTAAAACTTTTCCTTTAGAGAAAGCTTTAACTACTGATACCGATCTGCTTGCCAAGACTGTAGAAACTCCTTTTGAAAAAAATAAACACAGTAAAGTTTTTATACAAGAAGAAGTAACACTTTGTGGCTTTTCCGATACAAATGCACTTTGTTTGAAAAAAGCAGTTGATGACCTTGATTTTACTGAGCTAGCACTATCAAAAAAACAGGAAGAAAATACAGTAGAAACAAACTCTCAAAGCCTAGCCCATTTAATTGAAAAATCAAAAGACTTGATTATTGGGCATCCAGAATGGAAAACCCCCCACAACAATCGGGTGTCAGAAAATATTTCGGTTCCTTACTCCCTGCCATCCTATGAAACTCCTCATTCCAAACAAACATTTTCACCTCGCCTTTCCACAGGGAAAGAAGTACCTGTCAAGAGTAGCATGGGTGCAGAGGTAAAGCAAAGCAGGAGACAAGTTAGTAAACCGTCAACTACCTCTCGCCAAATTCCTAAATCCCCAAATCCCCAGTCGGTCAACCAGGTATCTTTAGGAGCTTCGTATCAATTATCTGGTCCCTATTCTTTACGTTCCTACAATGCTGCTTGACTGAGAGTATATAGCGGTTTTTAGTTGGGTGCAATACACATAGCAGGGCGAACAACCGTATGCCTAATCTCGACCGCCACAACCCAAACATGTCCGGGTAAAGAACCAGCATATCCTCATCAGCCAATGCCTGCATTATTGTCACAATAAGATCGTTGAGATTATTGTTCGATGCGGTGCCTTGGGTGACAAAAATAACTGGGCGCTCGCCATACAAGTCATGCCACCAGGATGGTGGGTCAAACTGCTCTACTGGGGGGTTGATGAAGGGACCAACAAAATGCGCGTGTTCATACAGATCGCTGCGAGGATATTCAAACTCAGGCACAGTGCCAAGTAGATACAAATCCGGCGGCTGAGTAATACGTTCCAATGAACTTTTGTTAAGTTTTTGCAGTCCTACGCGCTTGCGAGTCTCATTAATGAAGGTGTGCATACCGCACAAGGCTATGTGGTCGTTGAGGAAGTGTAATAGAGTATTGCGTATGCGTCCGAATGGCGAGTTCTCGGGTGGTAATGCAAAACCAATAGGCGCAAGTTTAAATTTTGTAACACATTTTTATTTATTTGTGCCCACTTACTGACTTGTCCGGTATGTCAGCCCTAGAAATATCTGTTGTTTGTTTTACGTCTTGCGTTTTCACTTCTCCAACAATGGGTTGTTGGGCTAGTTTCTCTAAGCCAACAGCTCTCAGCAGCTTAACCCAGTCGTTATCAACAGTCGCATTTTGCGGCTGAGCGAGACGGAGTTTAGCTAAGTGGGTTAGGGCTGATAGCCAAATGCCGTTTTGAGTATAAATAGCAATACGTTCTCGTGGTGTGGTCGCTACTTTAAGAAAACGCTCGTAGTTGGGTTTGAGCGCCACCCGTTGCACCCAGCCTGAAACAAATACAGGAGTAGACGATTTTGTCAAGATACTATTCATTCCATCTTGACAATAAAGTTTAAAGTACCAACGATACTTTTTATTAATATCTAGCGGTGCTGCAGAGGTTGGACTGAAGCTCACAACCCCCGGTTTTTCAGGCAGGGTGAAATAAGTTCGGTAGACATTGTTGTTCGCTGCATCTTGCAATACAAACTCTCCAAAGGATACCTCATGGAGGTGATAGGGTACGTAAAACCAAAAGGTAGGATGCTCTTCTACTGCTAGCGCCAAGTTATTGGAAGGTATTAAGGCAGTGAGTAGCATATTCACACTAGGGCACTCACCACGGCTTCCCGTTCCCTCTCTTCTTCCGGGTCTTCCTCTACTTGAACCGTCTAGTTTTTGGTTGAAGTTAGTTGGTAACTGATTTGATATCTGACTCACCAGCATATTAAGCTGTGCCTGTACAGGCAAGGAATAACTCATGAAGCCGAGTGATGCCAAAGTCATAGCGAAGACACGCTTTTTTAGATAGAGAGGTAACTTTGTCCTAGTCATTTTGCTGACGACCAATTGCTAGATAGTTAATGCCTTTGCTATTTAGAACTTAGGCTTTTTTAAGGTTGAAAACTCGTTGTGCAAGTGACGTGGATTTTGTTAGAACTTGTGCGTTGACAAAAGTTGGATTGTGTAATTTCAGCCCCAACTGACTTGTCCCCAAAAGTTCAGCTTAAAAAGCTTGCCTTCTTTACTAGGTTTAAGCAAAATCAACTTATGCACTTTGGGATGGGAAAACAAAGTTGGCACATCATAGACGTTTCTGGCTCTGCAACTCTGTGTAGAATGTCACAGTACCATATGTTGCTAGCAAAGACAACACTGAAGGAAAGAGGGGCACCCAACCCCCCAATGTTAACAGACCCAAGCAACTTCCATATAAAATGCCAACAGCACTGGCTCCCGCTAGCCCCCAGCGTAATGGTGACCGGAAGCGCCAAGCGATGACACCTCCTATTGTGGACCAGCACCAAATCCAAAGGACTTCACACCACTTGGGCCAAAACCACAATAATGGTCGATTATCCAGTACAGCGCTAAGAATCTGACTCACCATGTGTGCTTGAATAACTACCCCCGGCATTGCTTCATGGGGCCACCTAAGGGCACTGTAAGGTGTGGGCCAATAATCATGAAAGCTTTCGGCACTTACGCCAATGAGGACAACGCGATCCCTGACTAAATCAAGAGTCAACTTATTTTTTAAGACGTCAGTGAGAGTGACTTGTGTGGCAAGTTGAGGAGAAGAGCGATAATTGAGCAGCACTTGGTGACCGAGATTATCTATGCCGTGGTAGCCGCCGTTGTTTTGCTCCAAGTTTTTAAAGACGATGGTGCCAAATTGCCAGTCCTTTTGTGGAGTCAGTTTGGGCTGAATACCTTCAAATGCCAAGTAACGGGTTGCTAATTGAAAGCTCAAAGATTTGTCAGTGCTGCAAACAGAATCGGGAGCCATAGCCAACAGTTGACGACGAATAATGCCATCGGGATCGCTCACAACATCACTAAAGCCCAGGCGTTGAACGGGGACTTCAGGAGGTGCTGGAACACCCGGTTTGTTCTTTTCCTCACCGACTTTGCATACAGCAATAAAGCGATCGCTGTTTTGCATTGTCTTGGCTAAATCCCCATAATCAGTTCCCACAGGATTCTCACGATAGATCTCCAAACCAATAACACGTGGTTGAAACTGCTTCAGTTTTTTCAACAGTTGAGCAAGTGAGCGATCTGATAGTGACGCCGATCCTCGTTCTTGAGCAGGCTGAGACCGAACATCGGCTTCAGTAACAGTTACAACTAGGATACGTTTATCTGGGCCTTCATCTGGTCGCCGCCGCATCAGGGCGTCGAACATCACAAGCTCCGATGCTTGCAATATACCGAGCGATCGCACCCCCATAACCAAAGCGGTTATTAAAACACTGGCTTTGAGAACAAAGGGAAGAATACGTTGGCTGGGTAAGATTGGGCGAGATTGATTAACACTCTTGGGCCAAACGAAGGGCACTTCAACTAAATTCTGGTAAATTGCTGGTAACCAACTAGCACAGGGAAACTCACCTTCCAGACCCTGCAACTTTTCTCCTGCTTGTCGTACTGCCAGATGTAAACACTCGCCATCTGCAAACGCCTCCAAAAAGTGCTTCAAAAATTCTTGGGCAACTATATCTGGCACTGGCTCCTTCATTACAATCATTTGCGGAATTTGCAAAGAAGCCAATTGATGGGCCAACCCTAACCCATTGCAGGAGTTGAAAATTGCCAGTTGTAAACCCCGTTTCAGTGCTGCTTTTAGAGCATTTTGTAGCTGAGCAATTGTTAAACTATCAGTTTGATTTATATAAATCCGACCTGTTTCACCATCAGCTTGATTCGAACTATGCCCCGCAAAAAACAGAATGTCCCAGCCTTGTTTGTCCCAAAGCCAGCGATCTAATTCCTGACGTTGTGGCTCGACTAGGAAAACCGTCTGCGCCAAGGGTAGTTGCTCAAGGATTGCCCGGTCTTTTTGGACATCGATTCCTTGATTATTTCCCAAAACCGCTAAAATTCTGACTTTACCTGCAGAATTTTTGCGTAATGGCTGAACTTGCTCAAATTCTGGGGTACTTAAGCACATCACTGCCGTTGGGTAATCCTCAACATGGAGTCTACGATGTGGATGAACGCCTCGTAGCAGGAGAAGAAGCCGTGGCGACCTGTGAGAAGGTATCCTTCCAACCAGCCCTGACAGCTTGTTTCACTAAGAATTTCCATCACCCGACCGTCAGGAGACAGGTTTGCATCGTAGGGATATGTTTCGGCTACCCAAGTGCGATTTGTCACCTCAAAGACGGCATCCAATCGATTGGATTGAGTTTCATCTGGTCCAAAGATACGGAAATTGCGGCTTTCCATGTTAAGTTTCATGATATCCCGCAGGAATTTTCCTGACACTTTGGTTGCTTCGGCAATATTTCTACCGGGTTCGGTAATCTCAACCGCATAATCACGGAAATCAGGCATCCTTAAATCCCGCAGCAAGAGACCACCATTGGCGTGAGGGTTATCACTCATGCGCCGTTGTCCTTTTGGAGGCAACTCTGCTAGCTCTGGGATCAAGCGACCATTGTCGTCAAAAAGTTCTTCAGGTTTATAACTTCTCAACCACTCTTCTAAAAGGTTGAGGTGTTCTGGTTTTTTCTGTAACTCACCAAAAGGAACTTGGTGCGATCGCCAGTAATCTTCTGTCTTCTTGCCATCAACTTCCTTGGGGCCTGTCCAACCTTTGGGGCTTCTGAGGATAATCATGGGCCACTGCGGACGCTGGGAGAAGCCGTTATTGCGAGCATCTTCCTGAATCTCTTTGATTTCGTGAATGATGGTATCCAGGGTGGCTGCCATCAACTGGTGCATGGTTGCGGGATCGGAACCTTCCACAAAGTAAGGCTTGTAACCGTAACCTACAAATAGACTCTCTAATTCCCTATGGCTCAACCGTGACAGGATTGTTGGGTTAGCAATTTTATAACCGTTGAGGTGGAGGATGGGAAGCACCGCTCCATCATTGACAGGGTTGAGAAACTTATTAGACTGCCAGCTTGTGGCAAGAGCGCCTGTTTCCGCTTCACCATCACCGACTACACAAGCAACGATTAGGTCGGGGTTGTCAAAAGCAGCGCCATAGGCGTGAAGGAGGGAATAACCTAGTTCTCCACCTTCGTGAATCGAACCGGGAACTTCAGGAGTACAGTGACTGCCAATCCCACCAGGGAAGGAAAATTGTTTGAAGAGGTTTTTAATTCCCTCGCCATCCCGCGACACATTGGGGTAATACTCGCTGTAAGTGCCTTCTAGATAAGTGTTTGCAACTATTCCAGGACCACCATGACCGGGACCCGCAATGTAAATCATGGACTGGTCATACTTCTTGATAATCCGGTTCAGGTGAACGTAAATGAAGTTCAGTCCGGGAGTTGTTCCCCAATGACCCAAAAGTCTGGGCTTGACATGTTCTATCTTCAGTGGCTCTTTGAGCAATGGATTGTCGAGTAGATATATTTGCCCTACCGCAAGATAATTAGCTGCACGCCAAAAGGCGTTCATCTTCCGCAGTTCTTCATCCGATAGTGGCTTTGTTTGTAAAGGGCTTGCTAGAGTCATATTCAAACTCCTTGATAAAAGGATGTTTAAGGGTTTCCACGAGTTAAGTTTATGTGTCTGCTGTTTGAGGATCATCTTACCGATGACACAATGCTTTAACACTTAGGGCTCTGGAACCCCCACCTCATAAGGCTGGCTTTACTGGCGCATTGCACCCTAGCAGGGCAGCTATGGGAGCCAGGAGGTGATTTTTTATATAGCAAAGAAACCAAATAAATAGGTTTGATTACTTTCTGAAAGGCTAGCAAATCACATAAATAGTTGGTTGATTTGTAACAAATATTTTATTTCAAGGCAAAACAAAAATTAATTTTTTATTTATCTGAAATCTCTAATTTCAATCTTAATATGTCTCTTTTGGGAGAGGATTGGCATAATAATGCCAACGGGTTGTTCTTACCTAGGTTAAGCGCTGATTAAGAAGTAGGAAGCTTCTATTTAATAAAATTTTCTTATCTATTCAATTAATGATTTAAATGATTTTAAGAAAGCAAAATACCTTGCTTGTCATCCGCTGTCATGTTGTCAAATAACGTTAAAACGTAGTAAATCAGAGACCTAGGGTGGGTACCGCCCACCATTGGCTTTTGTAAGGCATAAACAACCCTACAAAAAATTGGGGATTTTAGAGGCTGTTGGTGGGCAGTGCCCACCCTACAAAAATTGGGGATTTTAGAGGCTGTTGGTGGGCAGTGCCCACCCTACAAAAATTGGGGATTTTAGAGCGGAACTGGAATAGTCTTTAACCGAATAATCTATTAACGGTTTGCATTTCTTTGCATATCCTAGCACTTCATTTTAAAACTGACGCAAAAACCAGTAAGTTAATTTATAGTAAAAGTCAGATAAATTTGACTGTGATAATATTTGTAAACACAATAAGTTAAGCCAGCACAAATAAAGTTAACAATAAGCGTTTGAGCCAACAGTCGTCGCTAACTGTTAATCTCCAATAATCCTAATGGTGGAGTAATTTCAATACGACCAGTTTCTAAATCAACAACTGGAACAATTGCCTTTACAAAAGGAATCAAAACGTTCTTTTGTCCTTTGTCTTTTGTCCTTTGTCCTTTGTCTTGTGAAGAGTGTAGCTGTACTTCTAGGAGATCGTTACCAGCCGAAAGCAGATCCACTACTGTACCTATGAGTTCTCCAGACTCTTGCATGAAAACTGACAAGCCAATTAAATCTAACACATGATACTCATCTTCACCCAGTTGAGGTCGATCGCTTTCTGGCACTAATAACTTAACACCACGTAACTCTTCCGCCTGAGTGCGATCGCCGACCCCAGATAACTTAACAGCATACAAATTTTTACCTTCCAGGTTACGCCCTCTCAGTAATTCTACTGCTTCTGGTTCCATCTGGTTTGGACGCAACAACCAACGTTTTCCAGGCACCTCAAACCTTTCCGGGAAGTCCGAGCTAGATAAAACACGCACTTCACCACCTATTCCCTGCGGGGCAACAATCATACCGATTTCTATCCAACCGTCAGGGATGGAAGGAGGGAGGGAGGGAGAGGGAGAGTGAGGGAGGGAGGGAGAAGCGGTTTTTTCCGGATTCTTTTTGTTCTTTTGTCCTTTTGTTTCTTTGTCCTTTTGTCCCCTTGTCTCCTTGTCCTTCATTTCTTCCTCCCTTGTCCTTAGCGTCTTGGCAATTTATTTAGGCACTGACAACAGAAGTTTGATAAACCTGTTGTACAACTTTTGCCAAAAGTTGCATTCCAGTGGCAATTTCCTCATTGCTACCAGTCAAGCTAATACGGACACACTGCTGTTTGTGTTCCCATGCTTCCGCCAAACCAGGGAAGAAAGTACTACCAGGTACAACTATGACACCAACTTTCTTCAGTTCCTGATAAAACTGCCAATCAGTCATTGGTAAATCTTGCAACCACAACCAAGCGACTATAGCCCCTTCTCCTCGATGGAGAAACCAAGGTAAATCCTTAGGCATTGCCTCGTTTAAAGTACTTTCCAATACAGTAAACTTATTTTGGTAAAAAGGACGAATGACTGAAGTGGAAATTTCTGCCAGAGCACCAGAGTTAATTGCGATCGCCGCAATAGCTTGACCGTATCGCGATGCATGGAGACAGGCATTTGTCTGGAATGATTCCAAAACTTGAATCACCTGTTCATCCCCGATAGCGATTCCAACCCGTTCTCCCGGCAATCCTGCTTTCGATAAACTCATGCAGTGAATTATACCGTTACCAAAGATTGGTGTCATCGGGGTAAAGTTCAACGCTGGGAAGGGAGGGCCATATGCTGAGTCAATAAAGACCGGTACATCATAGGGTGCAGCCAGGGCAGCAATTTTCTTAACCTCTTCATCAGTAAGGACATTACCTGTGGGGTTACAGGGACGGGAGAAAATAATGCAACCTGTTTGTTCTGTAACTGACAGTTTGCTAAAGTCGGGACGATATTTAAACTTGTGCGCCCCTGCATCTATATCTAACGTTGGTTTGTAGGCAATCAGCGCCTCCGGTACCAGAGTCACGCCACCATAACCTGTGTAGTCGGGGCTGAGAGGTAAAACAATTTTCTTGAGTGTACCGCTGGTTGTGTAGCCGCCAAAAGCATTAGCTGCGTAGAAGTAAAGACTTTGGCTGCCTGGAGTAATCAGGATGTTGCGATCGGATAAATTTAATCCATAGCGGTGATTAAAATCCTTGACAACTGCTTCAATCAATGGCGCATAGCCCTGACTCGACCCATAGCGGCAAACGACCTCACCATAATCTGGGCTGGATAGTAATTGTGCAGTGCAATCCCGCCATAACTGCTCTACTTCCGGCAAAATCAAGGGATTGCCAGCGCTCAAATTTATTAGCTGCTTCCCCGCGCCAGCTCGCAAAGTTTCGATAATGTCCTTCATAATGGCTCTAACACCGGTCAGGTTGGACATATTAGCGCCAATTTGAGTCAGGGCAGGGTTCATAGGCAATGAAAAAACTAATACTGATGGACAAATGTATTGAGTGGTTGCTGCTGGCAGACTTATGTTGCCAAGAGAGACACCGCTACTTCTTTACCAATGTAACTAGAGAATGGTAGTAACGTACATTATTATTCATTTTATTTGTATAAACTTAAAGACACAGTTTTGGAAAAAACTCATAGTACAGTTTCTACTCAGTTCCTTCCCCAATGGTTTAAAGCAACAGCATATCTCCATTTCGACTAATAACCTCATTAACTTTCAGACTTCCTGAGTTTGTTTGTAAACTCAAGTCAGTCCCTTTACCTGAGAGAGGAAGGCGAAACTTGGAAGTTAAAGCAGCAGTGGCTCACGGTTCCGGTCAGCCGTTAACACTTGAAACAGTTCAATTGGAAGGACCCCGTGCAGGGGAAGTGATGGTCGAGATTAAAGCCAGTGGGGTTTGTCATACCGATGCCTATACCCTTTCTGGTGCCGATCCCGAAGGTTTATTCCCAGCAATTTTGGGGCATGAAGGTGCTGGAATTGTTGTGGAAGTAGGGGAAGGAGTTACCAGCGTCAAACCGGGAGACCATGTTATCCCCCTATACACACCAGAATGCCGCCAGTGTGAATATTGTCTGAGCATGAAAACAAATCTCTGTCAGGCAATTCGTGCAACTCAAGGGCGTGGTGTTATGCCCGACGGCACCAGTCGCTTTTCCATTCACGGACAGATGATTCACCATTATATGGGTACATCTACTTTTGCCAATTATACGGTGCTGCCAGAAATTGCTGTGGCAAAAATTCGAGAGGATGCACCAGGACAAAGGACAAATGACAAATGACGACCAAAACCCGTTAACTTTATTTGTACCGACCTACTTTACTTCATTGTTGACTGTTAACTGTTGCCAGTCAACAGCCAACCTGATTAAATGGTATCTGTCTAGTACACTTGAATTACTGTGTGTAGCAAGTTGTACCAGACGCACTTTCATATTTGAACTTGTTACAGTCTTTGCTGCTTTCACGCTGTAACGACCACCAATAAGGTTTGTCAGAGGTCACAGCACCAGTAGGCATAGTTGTCAGTCGGAAGTTTGCGCCTCGGAAATTGGTGAACTGTAATTTAGCATTCTTGATATTAGCAGCTTCCAAATTAGCGCTCATAAAACCAGCAAAACTCAAATTGGCACCTTCTAAAGAAGCTGATTTGAGATTTGCACCTGTAAAAGAAGCACCTGATAAATTTGCGGAATTTAACACAGCACCTTCTAGATTTGCGCCGGTGAAATCCGCATTTGTAAGATTTGCTCCAGATAAATTAGCACCTTTTAAGTTAGCATCTCGTAAATTTGCTCTACTGAGATTAATTTGAGTCAAATCAGCATCGGTTAAATCACAACGGGAACAGCTACTTGTTGCCTTTAACTGTTCTAAATCCTGTGGGTTTAGTGCAAAGGCTTGTGCTGCCAATCCAAAACAAGTTAACAATGTGGCCGTTACGGCTATTCTAACCTTCATAGCTTTTTACAAATAAATCCTTGGTTGAAGAATTTGGCGTACTGCTATACTTACATATACAAACCTTTATGCATATGTAAAGAGTAAAGAACTAGTAAAGAAAACGTAAATATACCGTAAATTCTTATGAAGAAGTCACTCAAAATCAGGTGACCGGAATAGAATGTAATCATCAACGATTTATACAGAAACTCTATAGTCAACGACCTATATATTCCCTCCTGCCAGGTATAAGAAGCGGCAGGGGGGATATATTTTTTTATTAGGAATAGGTATTCATACCTTCCCCTACTTCCACCCCAAAAAGCGCAGCCCAGGTACAACAAGGTAGTGGCTGATCCCTAACCAAAAGCTTAGGAAAACACCCATAAACCCGAAAAATGCGATCGGAAGCAATATCCCTCCTAAGTTGGGTGAGCTAAAGACATGAAACAAGTTTGTGGGAAACCCTAAAATAACCAAGAACCCAAAGACAAGTGCAGTCCCAAGTGCAGCGGTAAAAGCGTGAACTATGTGATGGCTGCGAAGACCTAAACCAAGGGTGAGAAGGGGAACAGCAGCTAAAATTAATCCCACAAATCCCTGTCCTTGCTGTTCTAGGGTCATTAATTGCAGAACTAACCAACCAAGACCATAGCTGATAATACCCATCAACGATGCTACAAAAAACCGTCGTCGCTGACCAAAGCCTCCTGCGAGAGTAAGTCCCCATGCAGTTCCCAATCCAGCTCCTACAAATAAAAGAATTTCAGGTCCAAAGATAGTTGAAGAATGACCACCTAATTCCGATAACTGCACTGACAAAAATTGGGCTAATTGCTCATCCAAGGCGCTTTGAGAGGCTAAGACAAACCCCGCGAGCGCACCAAAACTAGCACCTATCCCGGTGAGAATCATTGTCCATAATGTATCCAGACAGGCTAGTATTATTGAAACTATCGTCTTGACGATAAAAAAAGTTGTTTTGCTAGCAGCTTGAGCAGACCCAGTGAGTATTTTGCCAAGTGAATCTTCAACTTGAGATAGAAACGGTCCTGCTAGACCCAACCATTGCTGAGCCGATTTCTCAATTCGCGAGAAAAGCCCCTGCTGGGGTAATTGGGAAATCTTTGACAACCGCTTTTGAACCATTGCAGCATTTGCTGGACGCGATCGCACATCCTCCCTTACCATATCATCAAGCAAATCTGCTAGTTGTTGACTGATGGTCACTCCCTTTCGCCACACCAGTTCTCCCGTCGCCGGATTTTCTAAGTCTATGAGAGATCTGCCTGTTAACATCTCAATCATCGTTCGACCAAGAGCATAAAAATCAGCGGATGGTCCAACAACACCCCCAGTAATTTGTTCTGGAGGACTGTAGCCCGTGGAATACAATCTGGTGGAAGACTGAGGTCGAAACGGATTGGAACTCACTTGCTTTGCTCCGCCAAAATCAATAAGAACTAACCGATCTCCTTTTGTCCCCCCTTTATGAGGGAGGCTTTGGGAAGCTCTCAGCATTAAATTAGAAGGTTTGATATCACGATGAATAATCTTGCGGCGGTGTAATTCCTGCAGAATTGCTACAGCTTGGGCCAACCAGTTTAATACCATCTCCTGCGAACATCCATTAGGATACTCCTGGAACAATTCCTCTAGCGTTTGTCCATTAATTTTTTCCATGACCAAACAATGCAGTTGGCACGGTTTTGAGTGGTTTTGTAGAGAACCGCTATGGCGTGTCTCTATCTCTATGTGAAAATAACCATCAGCATCGACTTTTGGGACACCTGGATGTCGCAAACTACCTAATACTGTTGCTTCTTGGGAAAATAACTCTAGCGCCTTTGGGGAAGACTCTATCAATACCTTCAACACCTTTTCTGTCTGTGTTTTGAGATCCCAAACTGTATAAATTTGGGCAAAACCACCCGAGCCCAAAGGCTGTAAAGGAACATAGCGATCTTTAAGCTGCAGCGGTGCGCCACAGCTACTGCAAAATTTGTTTCCCCAAAGCTGGGGATAAGGGCGAGGACATTCTGGGTTTATGCAATGAATTGCATTTTGATTTAAGTGGGACACAAGCGCTTAAAGACATAGCCTGAAACGATTGTACACAACTGGCGGCAAAAGAATGGTTAGTAGGGGCGCAATGCCTTGTGCCCCTACTCCTAACAATTTTTTTATAAAAGACCATCCCAACCGACGGAAAAACTATTCTCTGACAAAGAAGATAAATGATGAGTGCTAGATGTTTCCTCATCTAGAACTTTCACAACTTTGTTATAAATTTCCTCTGCCTGTTGTGGGGAATCACCAATACTTGTCAGCCCTAGTTTACCAAACTGAGAGAGACAACCCATCAGGTGAAAGACCGTTCCTATCTCAGTTCCTGTATCAAAATGTAATTTGTGGTGGGCAATCACATCCATTAAGTCATTGGGCATAAGACCTCGATAGCGGTCTTTCTGCAAGTTGTCTGTTGCAATGTAATATTTGGTACGTCCTTGCTGACTGTAAAACAAGCCTGTCGAGAGATCGTACCGTCCATTGGTTAATAATTTTAGGGTCATAAAGGGGTGGGTTGTACCGCCTTTACGCAAGTTAATCTCAATTGCTTGTATGTCCCACTGTCCGTTTCCTTGGTCAACAGCAATAAAATCAACCCCAAATCTTTCCAATGCTCCTTTTCCTGCCAAATTTTTGCCAACTTTCAGCCCTATCTGCTGCAATTGCAATCTGTAGCTTTCATCAGCCGGAAAACGACAGCCCAAGTAGATCTGACCGTCTGGTCCTCCTAAGATTTGGTCGTGAGTTGAGAGAATTTCCACTTCTCCACTTGGGGTAATACGTCCTTGGACGCTAGGCGAGCGCTTAATTTCTCCCTCTATAAATGCTTCAGCGATCGCTCCGAGCTCGGATATTCGTCCGGAGAAATTCTCCCAGGTCTCATTTTTTGATTGGAAGCGCATAGTTAGAAAGCTTTCTCTAATTGCTTTCACCCGTTCTGCATAGGAACCTCCCGGAGGTGCTACATTCTGGATCGGTCTTAAATCCAGAAGCGCATTCCCCTCTCCAGAGATCCCTTCATTGAGCTTGACTACTATCCGTTTTAATGTTGGCTGGCGTTCCCACAAATCAGCAGATGCTTCTGCTAAATCTATAGGATTCCACACCCTTGGGCTACCATCGGGATGGGAAACTCCACATTCTGCAAAAATTTGGCGGCTGCCACTTTTCGTCCCCCAAATTTGCAAATCTGGCGCAGCAGCGTAGAGCGGTACATCTAATTTTAAAGACAGTTCTGCTTCAAATTCTGTTGCATTATAGCAAACCATAAATGATTTGTCAATTCTTAAAGCTTGACGTATCCTTTCTATGAGGCGAGGTCGCTCTAAAATCTTTTGAGATAACGGTTTAATAGAAGCATCATAAGTAGAAAGTAATAACAAGCGATGGCGAGCATGGGAAAAGGGAATTCCAGGCAACAGTTGTAGATAATAATCAATCACACTGGGATGCAGTGGTAGTGATGTGACGTATATCAGCCTAGTACGAGGATTCCGCAGACGGATTAATGAAAATAGCAGCCTTTCTTCATAATGATCTGAGCCTTCAATCTTTCTCAGTTCTCGTTGGTCGATACTTAGGGAGGGAACGATTAAAATGTCCGCATCGCTGTTATCAAATAGTTCACTTGTTTTCCAGCGTTGGCGTAAAGTTTGTTGAAGATTCCGAAACCTGTCTGATTGTTCTAAATCGGAAATATTATTGAGAACTTGCATAGTAATAATCCTGCCTTCCCCCAGCACGGTGTAATTCTGGTATATCGTAAGAAAAATTGAGTTGCCGATAATGCAACACTTCTTTTTCTTACGTTTTTTGCTCTCATGATTTCTACTATCGTAGGGAGAAATAAACAGCACTCAAATATAAGTCGAAAAGAATAGGTAGGAGATTAGCAAAAGGAAGACAAGGTAATAAGGGCACAAAGAGAAAACGGTTAACCGCTAACCAATAACCACTCACTCATAACGAGTGTATAAATTGAATTACGTCGTAAGATTGAGAAACTTTGAGTTTGATTACATCTAAAGTGTGATTAATTAGCAAGACGTAATTGTTAACTTTAAGACAAATGAAATATCGGCTGTTAAGTTTGCAAGTTGCATATTTGATGGATAGTAGTTAGTAGTTGGTGGTTAGTAGGTCATGCCATAACCGATAATCATTAACTAATAACCAATAACGACTAACCAATAACCTGTTTGCACTTGTATTGCAGACAAAAATCAGGGGAAATTTCAAGCAGGTAAATGGGATTAGAGAGCAAACACAAGAACTAAGCCTTGGATTGAATTTTCGATCCAAGGTTTAGTTTTAAAACACAATTTTTTGCTCAATTTATTTATGAGGAACATCATATGTCACAAGAACAATTACAACCACCACAGCAGCAGCAACCACCAGGCGTTGAATCAGAAATGACGCCAAAACCCAAAGCAGACGATCCTAACTATCGCGGAAGTGACAAGTTAAAAGGCAAAGTCGCACTTATAACAGGTGGAGATAGTGGTATGGAAAGCCCCAAGTACTCTGTGAGTAGGGCAATGCCCAAACACAGTGCTACCACCCCCAATAAAAATAATTCTCGGCTTTCAGTGCTGGCTAACAGTCGTAACAGAGGTGGTATCAGCCAAATTCCGGCAGCTACGGCACCTGCAGCAAATAAACCAATTTTCAACAGCGCCAAAAGTACAGCGATTCCGATGGATTCCCCTGGTTGGTTGAGAGCTGGTAAAACTGCGAGCATGAGTCCCAGTGCCAAATCCTGGACTATCAAAATTCCCAGCATCACCTGTCCGTGGGGCGTTTCCGTTTCATTACGCTCCATTAAGCTTTTGAGAACAACTGCTGTGGAAGATAAAGACAAAATTGCTCCCAAAAACATACCCTTAGCTGGTAAGGTTGCCCAAGCCCCTATAACACCACAGACCAAAACTGTGATCAGAATGGTCAAGGTAATCTGTAACCCACCACCTCCAAGAGCAATGCTCTTGACCTTTTTGAGTTCTGTAAAGGAAAACTCCACTCCCAAAGCAAACAAGAGAAACGCGACTCCGAACTGAGCCAAAGTTTCTACTTGAATGACTTCTTTGATAAGTCCCAGTCCGGCTGGTCCAACGACCATTCCGCCAATAAGATATCCCAGTAAAACGGGTTGTCGCAAAAGTGCTGCCAAAAGACCGCCACAGGCAGCCACGGCAAAAACCGAAACTAAATCAACTATCAGCCTAAAATCTTCCTGCACAAGTTTTGAGACACACTGTTAAGACCTATTAACATCAGGATACAAAGTTTTTCATCAACTTGGGCAGCTAATCCGCAAAGGAGACCACTTCCGGGGTCATACCTAATTAAAAAATCTTTCCAAAAGATACCTGTTAAGGAACGCAAAGGTGCTATACTCAGCACCATTTTACTCCGAAATGACCTTTTCTAGCGATCTACCGAAGGCAGTAGCGAAGCTTTGGCTCCAAACCTCAGAATATCCTCAGGTTTGTTTGGTATTTTTCAAGTTGTGATTTTCTTAAGATGTCCAGCCCGCAAGGCGGGCTTTTTTTTGCATTCTACACCATTTAGATTGGACTGATTTTACTTTTCATTAAATATAGTAATGTAGGGTGGGCAGTGCCCACCAATTGAATAACTACGTTTTAAGGCAATCTCATGGCGGTAAAGTAATGTAGGGTGGGCACTGCTAGCCCTGTCTGGGTAACTTTTTGGCATCAGTCCCTCAAGCTGATAGCTGTCAGCATGGGAAGTAGCACGGTTAACGGTATTTGGGTTGCTGTCTCAGTCATCTGGGTAGTCCTCAAAAATACAAATAATGATTTTTCGTTCTCCGCTATCGGCAAGTCAACTCATTGAGCAGCGTTAACTTTCCCAAGCCTGATTTCTTGCTCCTCTCTAGTTAGTTGTTTTCTAAAAATATTTTTACTACTACAGTTAGATATAGCAATAGTATTTGAATTATAAGATTATGAATTACCATCTGTATTCATGCTTTGTCTTTATTTATTTTGTAATCAAAAATTACAAAATGAAAAATTCGATGTAGTAAGCAGACAGGGCAAAATAAAATATTTAAATATGTAAAAAAGTGTAAATTTTGGCTATTTGTAATTCCTTGAAACTAAAATATAAAATTATGACTTCTAGAAAACAACATAATTCTGACAAAAGAGATCTTCTCAATCCCCAAGAACAACCTATAAAGGCAAATTCAAGTGTAGCTACTAAAACAACATCAACTGAAAAAATACCCTATAGCGTGGCTCATGCAATTCCCGGACGTATTCGCTTTCGTGTTCCTCGGCTAGCTGTAGATTCAGAATATGCAGATAAACTCAAGAAGGTGATAGAATCTGATGCCAGGATTACGAGCGTTCGTATTAACCCTGCGGCTGCATCTATTGCCGTCAATTATAAACTAGGTGACATTTCAAACGAGCAAATGCGATCGCATCTAGTCAATCTGATTCAAAGGGCTCCAGAAGTCGTTGTTCCAACGGAATCAACGGCAAAATCAGTTATGAGAGCTATCTTTGACGCTCTCATCAACCTCATTGATGGTACGCGCAATATTAACCAGGCGCGAAACGCTATTCAGTATCGGCGGTTTAGGAAAGACACTTGGGAACGGTTGCTTTCCACTGCAAAAACTGCAATCAAGGGGCTAAAATCTGCTACCATGTTTATCTTACCCAATAGGCGATCGCGAAGGCGGAGTTTACCAGGGGGAGTGGACTTGCAGCCATTGAAATTGCAACCTGCCGGGGAAGGCGACGTTGTGTAGCTTATAAGTAGAAAAATGGGCACTCATCATTTTAATAAACTCCCTATTGAAAATCCTTTGGTTCAAGCAATACATACTGCTGTTAAAGGGAGAGCTAGATATAAGGTAAATGGGCTTTATCGTTCGGAAGCTCTGAAAAGATACCTAGAATTAAAATTGTCAGAAAAGACAGGAATTCAGCAAGTTCGAGCCAATCACTATACCGGAAATGTTCTCGTTCTCTTTCCTTCAAATTTTAGTCAGAATGCGATCGCCACGCTCATTCAAGATACTGTCTTAGATTACAGACAACAGAACAGAAAATCATCTGTCAGAACATCTTATATCAGCACGGCGCAAGAGGCAAAAAATTTCCCTGTCAATCAAGGAAAAGTGAATGAGTTTGCAGCTAACGGTCAGCAAAAAACTGCCGTTGTTGTAGCACCCCAAAATAAGACGGACGCGAGTGAAATTCAAGACATAGCAGGTGCAGCCGTTTTGACAGAAATGCCCGTACAACAACCAATAGACAAAACAGGCAGGCAACTTATTCTAGTATCGGGAACGGCTGTAGGAACTTTGATTGTATGTACTACGCTGCTGCACAGATATGGTCTTGACGAAAGCATTTTGCTAGCAATTCAGAAGTTGCACGCGCCACTTCTCGATCGCATTATGATTGGTATCACTTCTCTTGGCGGATCGGTAGGTTTGCTATTGATTTGTTTGGCATTAGGAACAGGACCGCTGTATTACAAGCGTCCCTCAGAAGCAACGACCTTCGGCATAGCCACAATCGGTGCGATAGGCTTAAATTATTTGCTGAAAGAAAGATTTGGTAGGGCACGTCCAGCGCTGTGGGATCGGATTGTTCATGTGGGTCACTACAGTTTTCCTAGCGGGCATGCAATGATGTCAATGGTCATTTACGGCTTTCTAGGCTATACCTTGGCAAAACAATTTCCCCAACACCGGGGAAAAATTTTTGCCGCGACGATTCTCTTAATTGCTGCGATAGGTTTTAGTCGGCTTTATCTGGGCGTCCACTGGCCAACTGATGTGGTTGCTGGCTATGCCGTAGGTTTGTTGTGGTTGATTGCCTGTATCCTTGGCGTCAATCTATGGAAACAATATTGCTTGCCGGAACGGCGTTTGCAGTTAGCTGTTGTTTGAAAATACCAGTAGATTTAAGTATGGCACTATGTGTTCGGGGTAAAATAAAGAATTACCCCAGTTAAAAAATCAGGCAAATGCATCTCATAAACGCTCTGAGAGGGAAGTTTGACCTGCCCCTAAAATTTTGGATTGTGGCTCTCATTGCCTTTATCAACTCTGTGAGTTTCACAATTATTCTTCCAGTTCTCTATCCCTACGCAAAACAGTTTGGGCTCAACGATTTTCAAGCGAGTTTGCTCACAACAAGTTATGCGATTGCTCAATTTGTAGCCACTCCCGTCTTGGGTCGTTTCTCTGATTTTATGGGGAGGAAGCCCCTTCTGATTATCAGCCTGATAGGAACTGTGGGGGCAAATTTAATTGCAAGCTTCGCACCTTTTGCCTGGTTACTGTTCGCTGCTCGCATTTTTGATGGTCTGACGGGAGGCAACAATTCTATTGCCAAAGCAATTATCACTGATACAACTACAATAGCCGATCGCCCCAAAGCATTTGGATTGTTTGATGCTACATTTCGCTTGGGATTTGTCACTGGACCTGCTATCAGTTATTTTGCTCAGAACCTACCGACTTTTCCTGGAGTGTCTTCATTAGGAATGAGCTTTTTTGCAGGAGCCTCAATTGCCCTTGTGGCTGTGGCTCTCACCTTTTTTTTGCTACCGGAAACCTTACAAGAACCAGAAAAAATCCAACTCAGTTGGCAAATGTTTGGTTTTGGTAAAATTTTTCGCTCTGCCCTACGTCCAAAACTCGGACAAGCATTTCTTCTCACATTCTTTAGTGGCTTCACCTTTACAATTTTCACCTTTGCATTTCAACCGTTTTTTCTAAACGTTCTTAAGCGAGATGTTCAAACCTTGGCAATTTTATTCACCATGATTGGAGTTGTGGGTGTTATCACACAAATTTTTGCCGTGCAGCCGCTGACAAAACGGTTTAATCTTGTCGATATTCTCGCTGTAGCAATTGCTGGACGAGCCGCAGTCTTTCTACTAATTCCTATCTTTCCAGTACTGCCTGCATTCATGATTTTATCGTGCCTGCTAGGTATCACCAATTCTTTTCCTACTCCACTCATTAGCGCTATCTTGTCTCTCAATTGTGGCGATCGCGAACAAGGGGAAATTCAAGGAATTAATTCATCCTACCTGAGTATTTCTAATGCAATGGGTCCTGCTGTAGCAGGTTTGCTTGTCAGCATCAACTACAGCACTCCTTTCTGGGTGACTGGTTTTTTAACACTCTTAACCGCTAGATTTGCCTTGAATCTCAAAGCATTGGTAGATTGCAGCAGAAGAGCAACTTAAGTAGATCGGTAAGAAAAAATGTAACTAGTAAGGGTTGTCCTTAGTCATTTGTCATTAGTCATTGGTGAGCCCAGTGCTTTGCGGATATATACAATTACTCAAGAATTCCAATCAATATTTGCATTAAAACATCTAAATCATCAGGCACACGATACAAAGTAATGTCTTGAGTAATATGAAGAGGCTGTTGTTCTAATAAACCAAAACGCCAGGTATCACCTACTGTAACTGCACCGTAAAGAGTATCTTGTTCTTCTGCTATTGCCAAAGCGATTAATTCTGCTGATAATTGAGTAAAACCTCTTGACAAATCGTCGTTTTTAGCCTCAACTACCAGAAAATTTTTACCTCTTTTATCTGTATTCATATTTCGCAGTAAGTAATCTAGATTACCTTTGAGCCAAGCACTTACCTGGAGAGGATACTCTAAACGCATTTGACACTTACAAAAACGCGCTAGTTCCGAAAGTACTGGTGCCACCATAATTTCTCGACGTGCAGTTTCGCTTGATAAAGTTACTAGTGGTAACAGCTCCTCGATTTGCTGACGTAATTCAGGTAAACGTTGTTGTATGCGTTGAGAAGAGGGTAAGGTAGTCGCCGTGATATTCATCAACGCTGTGACCTGCTGCTTGAAGTTGGTTTGTCAGTTCTGCTGCAGTACGTCTGGTGCGAACAAATATCAAAGCCGATTCTGGGTCTTCCATTTCCAGGATGGGCTGTAAAGCTTTTGCTTTTGTCCAGTGGCGGGGTACAACGTAAGCCACCTGATTTATCTTATTAGGAGCTGCCTTTGGCTGCTCAACAGTGATTGTCACTGGAGAACGCAAAAACTTGTTCACCAACTGACGGATTGATGGTGGCATTGTTGCCGAGAATAGAGCTGTTTGACGCTCTTCTGGTAATTGAGACAGAATTTTCTCGACATCGTCGATAAAGCCCATGCTCAACATTTCATCAGCTTCATCCAACACCATCCACTTGACTCGATCCAGTTTCAAGCAACCTCTGTCCAACAAATCTATCACTCGTCCTGGGGTACCCACAACAATGTGAACACCACGCTTGAGTTGTAGAATTTGTCTGTCGATAGATTGACCGCCATAGATTGCTAAAACTTTTAATCCTTGGGAGCCAATGAATTCATTGACAGCATCATGAACTTGAATTGCCAATTCACGAGTCGGCGTTAAAATCAGAGCTTGTACTGCTTTTTGATTAATATCTAGCCGTTCTAAAATTGGCAGTGAAAATGCAGCTGTTTTTCCCGTTCCTGTTTGGGATTGTCCGACAACATCACGACCTGACAAAAGATGTGGAATTGCTTGTGATTGAATATTTGTAGGTGCGGTAAAGCCCATGCTTTCTAATTGCTGTACGCGCTCCTGTGAGAGTCCTAATTCTAGAAACGAAAGGTTCATTAATTCTCCTATTTTTTAGCCTTGTTTTTTTGATGATTCATTAGTTATTTGTCATTAGTCCTCAGTCATTAGTCATGGGTCATTTGTTATTTGTATTAAACAAAGGACAAAGGACAAAGGACGAAGGACATTAGTTATTGACAACTTGACCGTAAAGGTCATAAGCATCAGCGTTTTTAATAGTCACTGGTACGATTGACCCTAACCGGGCATTTCCTTTCACAAACACCTGCCCATCCACTTCTGGGGAAAATCTGCCAGAACGACCAATGAAATCTCCTGTTTCAGGATGTTCTTGCTCAATCAGAACTTCAACCACCTTCCCAATTTCCTGCTGATTTTTCTGAAAAGAAATTGGCTGTTGAAGTTCCATCACTGCATTTCGCCGCTCATCCATGATTTCTTGTGGGATCTGATTTGGTAGGTTGTAGGCGGGCGTTCCTTCTTCTGCTGAAAAAGTAAAAACCCCTACGTGATCGAATTCATGGCGTTGAACGAATTGCAAAAGATGCTCAAAATGCTCGTCACGCTCTCCTGGAAACCCAACGATCAACGTTGTTCGCAGCACAGCTTCCGGTAGTTCATCCTTTATGCGTTCTATAATCGCATCGTTCACTCTTCCTTGCCAAGGACGATTCATGGCACGAAGAATTTCTGGATGGGAGTGTTGTAAAGGTAAATCCAGGTAAGGTAAGACATTCTTATTATCTTTTATTGCCGCTATCACATTGGGAGTGAGTCCGGTGGGATAGGCATAGTGCATGCGAATCCACGGAACATCAACCTTCCCTAAAGCCTGGAGTAATTCAGCTAACTTCGGCTTGCCGTAAATATCTATACCGTAATTAGTGGTAATTTGGGAAATCAGAATAATTTCCCGTACCCCTTGACTTGCTAATTGCTCAGCCTCGGTAACAATTGATTCAATTGAACGAGAACGTTGGTTTCCCCGCAGGTGAGGAATTATGCAAAACGCGCAGCGATAATCACATCCTTCCGCAACTCGCAAATAAGCTACGCCCTCGCTGGTGGTGCGGTAACGAGGTGTGGTTTCATCTGCAATGTAGGTTGGCTGTTCGCTAACGAACTTAACCCGATGACCTTTTTCTACCTGCTGAATCACATCGACTATCTTGTAATAATCGCCCGTTCCTACCACTGCTACGGCTTCTGGCAACTCTTCCAATAACTGCTCTTGGAAGTGCTGCGCCATACAGCCTGTGATAACGATTTTTTTATCTGCCTCTGCCAATTCTACTAGAGTTCTGACAGATTCTTCTCGTGCTGCTTCAATAAAACTACACGTATTAACTATAACGTATTCTGCTAAATCTTCATTACTATCTACATTGTATCCTGCTTCAACGAGCAGCCCTAGCATGTGTTCTGTATCAACTCGATTTTTCTCGCAGCCTAGGTGAGAAATTGCGATTGTTGGCTTGTCACCCATATTATGAAAGAATCTTACGGTTTTCTCTTCTAGTTATTAAAACGTTAGCTTTTGGCTATCTGACACTTGTCTTTCGATCCTGACATCACAGACAATAACTTCTTCGGTCACACTTACCCTACAAGAGCGATGACCCTAAAATCTGGAGTTCATGCTATGATATCTTCAAACAACTGTTTTTCGGAGAAAAATAAACAGTCTTCAGACAAATTTGACAATACTAATCAATCTTTCTTAATAATTGCCTTTTGGTATTTTACATTACCGTGACGTGCCTATCATTTATTTACCTGTTGGGAAGCCGCCCTCTATACAAAATTGGTGAAAACAGCAAGCGAATTACTCAATCTCGCCGCAACCAATTATATGTGGCGTGTTTCGAGAAGTCGCTACCCAAGGGAAAATAGCACGTGACTACACCATTATAGCGCTAATGCTACCCTTTTGCAGAGGCAGCGCTTGTTTTTTTCACAAGCAAAAAATCTTCCCTATGGGAAGCTACCTCGCCTTGATGAGTGGCAAACTCCTCTGTATACAGCCCTTATCTTAACATATCTTATGGAACGTTGAACGTTGAGTTCCATCTGAAGACAGAAGTCATTAACAAAATCTACATGGAAAACAAATTTGGTGAATGCGTTTCAAGAGTAGATAGTCAATGGTAATAATAGCTAATGACCAAGGAATTATAGACTAATTGACTCCCCAAAGCGGGTGAAAGACGTGGACTTATATCAGCTATTCAAAACCCGAACACCAATTATTGGCGTAGTTCACCTACTACCACTCCCTACCTCGCCCCGTTGGGGAGGTAGCTTAAAAGCAGTGATTGACCGTGCCGAACAAGAAGCAACAGCCCTCGCAAGTGGAGGGGTTGATGGCATCATTGTAGAAAACTTTTTCGATGCGCCGTTTACGAAAAATCAGGTCGATCCAGCAGTTGTGAGTGCCATGACCGTGGTCACACAGCGAATACAGAATTTAGTCACCCTCCCTGTAGGCATTAATGTTTTGCGAAATGACGCCAGCAGTGCAATGGCGATCGCGACTTGTGTCAGGGCACATTTTATCCGTGTTAATGTGCTAACGGGTGTTATGGCAACAGACCAAGGCATCATCGAGGGAGATGCTTACAACCTCCTACGCTATCGACGACAGTTAGGAAGCGATGTCAAGATTTTCGCCGATGTGTTGGTAAAGCACGCCCATCCGCTAAGTGCTGTCAATCTCACGACGGCTGTGTGTGATACTATTGAGCGCGGTTTGGCAGATGCAGTCATTTTGTCGGGCTGGTCTACTGGTAGTCCGACAAGTCTGGAAGATTTAGAATTAGCAACTTCCGCAGCTAACGGCACTCCTGTGTTTATCGGGAGTGGAGCATCCTGGGAAAATATTGCTACACTGTTACAGGCAGCAGATGGTGTCATTGTTTCCAGTTCTCTGAAACGCCACGGTCGCCGCGAGCAACCAATCGACCCAAATCGGGTGAGTCAGTTTGTGGAAGCCGCACGCAGAGGTTGGAACTCTAAAGGTGAAACTAAATCTATTTCTTCTGTAATAGGTTAGTAGTTAATAGTTAGTAGTTAGTCGTTAACAGTTAGTAGTTAGTAGAAAAACTAACCACTAACAACTAACCACTAATCCCCAACCACTAACCCCATCATTTTATTACATTTTATGAATCGCCGCCGTTCAAGTCCCTGGATTCACAGATGGTCGCGTGTATTGATAGGAGCGATCGCCATCCTTGGCGCATTGACAACAGGGTATCTCACTGTAGTCAAATTTACACAGGGAAATGCTGCTTGCCCTACCAAAAGCTGTGATTTAGTCCTATCAAGCGAATATGCGACAGTGTTTGGCTTGCCCTTGGCTTTGTTTGGCTTTTTAGCATACGCTGGGATGGCAACTTTTGCCCTAGCACCATTAGCAGTCGATCCAGTACAAAAAAAAGAAACCCGGACTCAACTGGAAAACTGGACTTGGTTGTTGCTATTAGCAGGTGCGATCGCAATGTCCGTCTTCAGCGGCTACTTGATGTACCTGTTGTTTTTTAAAATCAAAGCAGTTTGCATCTACTGTCTTGGTTCGGCATTGTTCTCTGTCAGTATGTTAGTACTGACCATTCTTGGTCGAACTTGGGAAGACATTGGGCAAATTTTCTTTACCGCGATTGTTGTTGGTATGGTGACCTTAATCGGCACTCTAGGTGTTTACGCCAATGTCAACAACCCTGTAGCTAATGCTAATTCCAATACCCCCACCTTATCACCAACCGGGCAACCCAAGCCAGGTGTCGGCTGGGAAATCACAACTACCTCTGGAGAGGCAGAAATTCAGTTAGCACAACATTTAACCAAAATTGGAGCTAAGGAATACGTAGCTTGGTGGTGTCCCCACTGTCACGAACAGAAGCAACTGTTTGGGAAAGAGGCTTACAAAGAAATTAACGCTATCGAGTGCGACCCCCAAGGCAAAAACCCCCGCCCAGATTTGTGTCAAGCAGCCGGTATTCAAGGCTTTCCCTCTTGGCAAATTAACGGAAAACTCTATCCTAACGTACACCCATTAGAGAAATTAGCTCAACTTTCCGGTTATCAAGGTCCGCGCAACTTTAAAAATTTCCCTGAAGCTTTTGGCAAATAGGTCAAACTAGCTTGCAGGGTAACTTAACAAAAAAGTCATCTGGAGAGTGTATTACCCATGCACTTCCAGTTGGCTTTTTTATATCCACATAAAAAAAGATTATATTGATATTTTTCCCCAACCAGGGTGATGGGTAATGAACAAGCAGGTAGGTATGGGTCTTGTAAAGGCACTGTTTGCACTACAAAAACAACTTTACAAGGGACGCAAAGAATTACTGACTGCCTCTGGCGTTGCAATGTGCATCTTATTGTTACGCTCTATCGGATTTTTACAATCTTTAGAATGGGCAGCATTGGACTACTTTTTTCAACTTCGCCCCCAGGAAGCGTCAGAAGAACGCATCACGATTGTCGCGATTGATGAGGCTTCTCTAAGATATGTACGTTCGTGGCCGATTCCAGACCGCCAGATTTCCCAACTGATACAAAAGTTAAAAGATTTCCAAGATGAAGGGTTTCCATTAATTCAACTTCCGAAGAAGTTTAAAGAGCAGACTTTGGAAGTCACTCCTAGATTAGATTCTACAAGAAAAATTCGGGGGGGTCAACTTTAGAGTAAAACAATTGCAAATTAGTATCAAGAAGCTGGCGCTGGAGGGGCTTTAAATTCAAACAGGGAAAAGTATTCGGGGGGGTTCACGAAAGAATAAGGGTTTCAGCCACTGCATTACCCCTCCGAAAAAACTTTAACCAGAAATAAATGGATATAGGGAGAGGGGGAAATTGGGGGAGGACAAGATAAACTCATCTATCCTCCAGTTAAAAGCTTACTTACTCCACCTCATGGGTCGATAGGGTTCAATCTCGCCCATCAAAGAAGAAACATACTCCCGCACTTGCAACTCAATACAGCGCCGATAACTTACCTTATAACCCGTATGCGGATGGGTTACCTCAGTTTGTAGCCTCTCTTCCCAGTGCTTGAGGAACTTTTTCAGCGCATCTGGAAATAAATACACTCCTCCTCGTTCATCAGGTGGTGTAAAATCCTCAGGAGTAAATATCTTAGAATTAATCACATAAACCACCAGTGAATCTACGACCAAAGCACGGAACTCTTCGATTAAGTCAGAAACCAGTGCTGGATGGTTATCGCGGGGTACGTGAAGATTTCCAAAATGAGTGTGTAGCCCTACTGCTTGTACAAATGAGTAAATATTTTGACTCAATAGTGTATATCCCAAACTTAGCAAACTATTAACTGGATCGGTCGGTGGGCGCTTGGTCCGCTTCTCAAATGCAAACGCTCCTGTAAACAACTTACCCAAGGCTTGAAAATAAATGGTAGCCCCTTTCCCTTCATATCCCCGCAGTACATCTATTGATTCAGCTAGCGGTAAGTTGCCTATTAATACAGAAATATCATGAATTGCCTTGCTTACCTCTTCTACCTTGCGCTTTTGGTTTAACCGTAACAGTAAAATGCGAGAATTTTGTAACTTCGCTTCTACAATGGCTTCCGCTTGTCTTTTGGTAAATTCAAGGTTTTGGCAACACTGCACCTGACGTACCAAATATTCAACCTTCGCCTGTCCTTCTGTCTCCAATCTGCCAAAATATTTTCCTTTCTGGGAAAGATACATCACCGGAATTCGCCTCTGCAATGCAATTGATACTGCACCGTGGGATAGATTACAACAACCAAACAATACAATGTGGCTTACCCTATTGACGGGAACTTTAATCTTTAGTTCCCCGTTATACAACACTTGAAACTGCTGATTTTTTACGCTCAAATACGCGCCTTGGTCAGTTATATATAATGTAGTCATCTCAGAGTTCCAATAATGTGAAATTGGTGCTGTGGGAAATTTGTAAGGTTTTACCAAGTTGCAAGCTTTGGGAGGACGGGAAACCACTTTCACGGGATTTGCCTTAATCACCCAACTTGGGCGGTACTGGTAGTAAGAAAATAGATGCTGTACTGCCTGTTGGATATTGCGTCCGGGGCGATAAGCATAGCTACAATTTAGAAAAGTATCTTCCAAGGGAAAGTACAATTCATCAAGTAGCGATCGCTGAATGATTCTATCCCGTACTGTTGATATACCGATTAGCCGTTTTTCCCCGCTCTTTTTGGGTATGTAAAATCCCTTAGCAGGACTGGCAAGATAAGATTCTTGCCATAACTGCCTTTGGATAGTGCGTAACTGTTCATCAGCAACACCTGCAAATAAGTCAGTTGTGATACCGTCTATACCCGCACTACGCGTCCCCAAACGGACTTGCAACCATGCGGCTTTCAGTTCTTCAAAACTAAATGTCATGTTTTATCCCCACCTGCGTTTATGGGGTTTCTATATTTCAATTTAAATGGGGTGTATATGAGTACGTATACGAGTATTTGACGTTCCTATATGACTTTGTGTATGACTTTAATTAGAGGTTTTTCTGGGTTGCCCTATGCCAAAAAGGTCGCTAGTCGCATCGGAAACAGGTATCAAGCTAGCTAAGCGTGCCTTGCAACGTCAAAATCTTACCCAGAAAGATTTTGCCCTAGAAGTAGCCATGCTTGCTTGGTCAACAGTTAGTAAATTTTTTAACTGCAAACCAGTTGATAGAAATAAATTTATCGAAATTTGTGAAAGATTAGAATTAGATTGGCGGGATATAGCAGCACCACTTATAGAACAGGAGGAAGATGAATCGCAACATCAGGAGGGGTCTGATTTCCTATCTGCGATACAACACAATTCTCAATCCGCCAGAAACGCTCTCGAACCCTATATTCTACCCCGCATTCGCCGGGAAACCTTGCTGCAAAAATGCCTTTCAGCAATCCAACGTGGTGTCATGGAAAACAAACGCCGCGTTATCCCCATTCTCGGTGCTGCGGGGTATGGTAAAAGTACGATTCTTGGTAGCATTTACGACGAATTGGTACAAGCTCGAACGGCTTGGGTGGCTTTGGTACGCTGTAACGACCTGATCGAATCTTATGAAACCTTTGCTACCGAGATTGGTGAAAAAGTCAGTGGTGTCAAGGAATCAATAGTAGAAATAGCAGCCCGACTGCAAGCAACACAAGGTCAAGGCGTACTCCTTATCGATACCCTAGATTTGGTGTTGGAGAAAAAATTAGTACCCGTACTGCGGGCAATGCTCGTACAATTACTTAACAGCGGTACAACAGTTGTTTTTACCTGTCGGGATGCAGACTTTCGTGATTTTTTTGAACCATACCACGAAAGCTTTGCTGGTTTTAACGAGAGTATCGAACGCTGTCAAATACCCGAATTTGACGACAACGAGGTTAGGGAAGCCGCACATATCTTTTGTCAGAAAGAACTGCAACAAACACTCGAAGTTTCCGCGACCTTTGCCGAGAAAATTGTTGCATTGAATGCGGATACTAAATCCCTCACAGACATTACCCGTAACCCATTGTTACTTGCACTGCTATGCAAGTTGTTTGGTGAAGATGGTAACGTTCCCGAAGACCTAACTGTCAGTCAACTTTACCAAATGTACTGGGATTTGCGAATTGCTACCAGCCGGAAACAACGTCAAGATAGCCGCCGTATCGGAATGGCAAAGAGAAACCTCTGCTTGAAACTTGCCGAGTTGATGTATTGCGAGTCTGATGAACGCTTGCGAGACTTTATCTATGAAAGCCAGCTCTCACTCAATGATACGGAATTTCTTGCCTATGAGGAACTTATCAGTGATGGAGTTGTACAAGAACTGGGTAGCGAAAGGGTGAGTTTTTTCCACCAGACGTTTTTAGAGTTTGCGATCGCCCGCTACTTTGAATCTACCTCAAAAGGAGAAGAAGCGAAACGTCAGGTATTAAACCAAATCACACAACCTCAAAATACATACTCTAAGTATTTTATCTGGCCCATTGTTCGTCAATTGCTCAACCTCGTAGACTTAGATGAGTTCCACCGCATTGCTGATACCCTAGATAAAAAAGAACTTTCGCCATTTCGTGCTGTTGCATTCGCATCGGTTTCCCGAACCGAACCTCAGAGTTCAGAGTTACTGCTGCAACTACTTCCTACCGCAGTTCAGTTGGGTGATGCTTACCAGAATGTGCTGCTTGTTGTTGCATCTGGCGCACCTATACGCCATGCTGAAACTGTGTGGTTAGTTGTGTTGGAACTACTAATTCATACAGGACAAACATTAGTAAATAAAACCGCAGAAATTGCAGGAGAATTACTTTCTCGCAAAAATGCTTCAACTGACAACCCAATTGAACAAATATTTGCATCTGTTCGCAAACGGAAAGTGCCACCTTTCTAAAGCGAGTTCTCACCGAATGTGTCAGAAAATCAGTTACGTTCATTGGGTTGAGGAGATGATGTTATGTTGACTCATTTGAGCTTTACAGACTTCTCTTAACTTTTTGTGTATTTTGTATCAGCATTCGACATTTCTGCTTAAAAGTTAACAAATTTACAATTTTAAAAGCCAAAAATAAGTTGACAAAAAAACAACAAGAAAAATTAGATAAAATCAGAGAAGCGTCTTTTATGATAGCAACTATGCATTCATTAAAAGAAGAATTTCATCAGATATTTGATAAGAGTGAAGATTTAGGAGCAGGGATGTTAGGGCTAATAGATTGGTTAAATAAAGCTAAACCATTATATCAAAAAAGTGTTAAGACAATTAAACGATAGTTCGGAGAAATAGTCGGAGATTTTGAAAGAAAAACTACTAATGGGGTAGTAGAAGGGATTAATAATAAATTGAAGTTAATAAAACGAAGTGGATTTGGCTTTAGAAATTTTCGCAATGAGTGAAATTAGAGCTTTACTTTCTTGGCACTATGATATTAATTTAGCATGTTAAGTACGGAAGAGCCTCATTTAACACACTAATTCACCTGTTATCTGTGATTTGAATCACAACCTAATTCGAGCGCATATGTGTTGTGAAAAACTCACAAAACGAGTTGACTTTACAAAAAAACTCTTCTAAAAATTATTTATAAAGCCCACTTTAAAATTGGCTCTCAGTGGGGCAAAATGCACTTTACAAAACACTGCTTACCCTAATAGGGTTACGAGACAAGATTTTCACTATTATTGGCTCTGTAATAACACGTATATCCTAAAATACCTAAATCACTTTTTTGAAAAAAGAAAATCCAGAACCCTTGTTTTCCGTAGAGAAATAGTGGAAGATATGAAAATTCTTTATTTGTATCAAAATAAAATTCCTTTTTTCTACGGATGAGAAATAATGCAACTATGACTTAGGGTTTGTGAAGATAGCTTTATTTTATACACTCTTTTTAAAGATTTATATGGAAATTCATGTAAATCCGGAAATAGTAACTACATAATTGGATCATGAAATATCAATTTAAATATGAATCTCTATCCAGAGTGAATCAGCAGCTTGCCTGCAATTAACTTACTTATAAGGAAAAAATACGTGAATAATATATTTGTTCATCTGTTTACTACATTTGTGTTTTCTGTCACTGCAATTACTGCTATATCTAACATTTCAATCGCAGGAGAGGCTCCAAAGACTGCTCCAGAAAAAACCGTACAAAGAATTTGTGCGTTCGATGCTGTAGAGAATTTATTGCCTCCAGTACAAAATCAGCAAAACCAATCTTCACTTTCCTACCTTGCACAACAAGGTTTTATACAAAATCCGGATGGTTCTTGGTCTTGTTATGCTAGCGATCTGGGACCCTAAGTAGGTGGACAGAATCCTTACTAATTACCGATGACAAAGGACTAAGGACGACCCTCATGAGTTAACGTTATTTATGTCATCCTACTTAACCCTCTTTTGTCACTCTCGGCGTAGTATAATAAGTAGCAAACCCTAGAAGCGTTGTTGGTACTATGGTAGAGACTGAAAAAAGAGGTCAGTTAAGCGCTAGTGATCATAGGAGGTCGTCTTTGAAACGAGCATTGAAGAAGAAAGAGAAGGCTGAGTTGGAAACTACCCAAAGCGATGATGTTCCGGTGGAACAGATCAACGCCATAAATCAAAGGGTCAACAACCGCCGGGTACCGACAAAAGCAGCGATGATTGGCTTGGCGATCTCAATGGGGGCAACCAGCTTTTTGGTGACTCGACAAAGCGATCAAGCCATAGCAGCCGAGCCAGTAGGTAATCAGAACACAGCCTCAACAATTCCAGCTGCTTCTGACACCGAGGTGAAATTGGCTCCTGCAGCTCAGCCGCAAGTGCAAACCGTATCATCGGTGAGTCTACCAGAGAGCCCACCAGTGGTCGAACCTACAGCAATTTCACAAGTCGCCGAGCTAAGAGCTAAGTGGCAGGGTGTGGCTTCCAGAACGTCCGTGCAGCAGGTGTCAGCACCAGTGGCAGCTGCCAACTTCTTGGAAACGGTAGAGGAGCAGACCATTTCCTCGGAAACAACGAAAGTTCAGCAATTGACCAAGCAAGAAGAGACAGTACAAATCTCTAATGCTTTGGAACAGGTGGACAATCAAACAATGTCTGTTGCAGCTCAACCAACAGCAGTGCCAGCAACCGAGGAAGTAGAGCAGGAAGTCAATGCTCAACTGAAGGCGCAGCAAGAGTTTGCACTCAATCAATTACAGGCAAAATCAGACCGTCTCAGAAGGAGTCTGAAGGAATTTCGCTCAAATGAGACGAATGAAACCTTGCCAGTTGTACCGGTTGGGGTACCGCAGGTGACTGCACTTGAGACAATCCCACAACAGATAAGCACGAGAAAAACTGTAGCAGAGCCGGATACTGCTAGCAATGCGAACAGAGAGAAGCTCGTAACGAGGTTAAAGCAGAGGTTGGAAGAAGCAAAGGTACCAGCACCAGCACCAGCGCCAACTGTAGCAGATGTCACTCCATCGGCAAAAAAATCTGCAACCTACGAAGTGAAGCCTGGAGACACGCTGGCTGAGATCGCTAGCAGTTATAATACTTCAGTTTCAGAACTCGTTAAGGTAAATAATCTCAACAATCCCAATCAACTCAAGATTAACCAAAGACTGGCAATTCCTGTAGCTGAAGGCAGCACTACCCGTCAAACAGAGATAGCCCGTTCACGCTCAAGTGAGCTTTCAGTTGGCTCTGCGGAACAAACCTTCGAGGGGACACCGTCGAGATCCGAGCTTCAGGAGCGTCCGGCGATCGCAACCAATCAAAATCCTATTCCATTTGGCAATCCTGCTAAATCACAAGATAGCGTCAAGAACTCAATTGCTAATAGCAACAGTGTTACCGTTCCGACACCAGTCATTCCAATCAACCCCAATTGGAAAAACAGGGTAAATCAAACGACTGCTGACAAATTGATTGAGAACAGCAATACCGTCAGTGTTAAAACACCAGTAGTTGGAGATAACTCGATACGGAAAAACCAGGTAGCACAAGACAGTGCCAACAGTTTCATTGCTAACAATAGCAATGTGGCTGTTCCAACTGCAATTCTTGCAGATAACTCAATTCAGAAAAAAGTTGAATCAACTCAAGAGCACAAGGGAACTCCTGCTACAAAACCCGATACCGACTCTCCGGCTGCGTCCTCTTACGGGATTGGTGGTGATACCCCGGTACCAACAGTTTTTGCCGAAATGCAAGAGTCTCAGAGGGAGAATTCAACATCGGCAAGAAAGGTAAAAAATCAACGTCTTCGTGGTTTACAAGCAGAAATTAACAAACTACGGGAAAAATATCGTGCCCAACAATCTGGCAGCATAGTCGCGTCAGAAGTTAGTGAAACTGATAGTGGATCGGTAGTAGTACCCGCATCCAATCAGAACGAGAACCCAGTTCAAATTCAGGTTCCCAGACCAAATAATGCGTCTGTACAGTTTTCTCCTTCAAGGGTGAATGATGGTGCGATATTCATCCCAGTTCCCAAGCCGATGAATTCCAACCAGAATCGCAAATCGGTGAGACCTGTAGTCCGTTCAAATCAAAGACCCGTAAACGAACCAATCAATCCAGAGTTACTGCGCGACCAACAGGTAGCCACTCCTTCAAGAGGTATGGATGCTTCTGAAGTTCTTGGAACTATGCGGGGAACAACTGTTTATCCACAGTCTCCACAGTCTCCACAGTCTCCACAGTTACCACCTTTGGCAGCAGTAGATAGATACCTGCCCAAACCGATTGATGAAACTCTAGCCCCCCCATCCGCTTCTGGTAAGCTGATGTGGCCAGCTAAAGGTGTCCTGACTTCTGGCTACGGTCCTCGTTGGGGAAGAATGCACAGGGGCATTGACATTGCTAACGCGACTGGCACACCAATTTTTGCAGCTGCTGACGGTGTTGTGGAAAGGGCTGGTTGGAATAGCGGTGGTTACGGCTATTTAGTAGATATTCGCCATTCTGACGGCAGTATGACTCGCTACGGTCATAACAGCAGAATTCTGGTACAACCAGGTCAACAAGTCCAACAGGGACAGCAAATTTCTGCAATGGGCAGCACTGGCTTTAGCACAGGTCCTCACCTGCACTTTGAAGTTCATCCTACAGGCAAAGGAGCAGTTAATCCAATTGCTTTCCTCCAAGCACGTCTGTAGTCATGGGCTGTTGGTAATTTAATGAAGACCTTGCTTGTAGAGGGAGTTAGCCTCCCTCTTTTGCTCTTGGCTGCTCAGTAGGTGGTCATCGGTCGTTTGTCATCGGTCATTTGTCAGAGTTTGTTCATTAGTTAGTCACAGAACACAAAAAAATTATTGATTCAAGGAGTAGTCAAGAAAAAATCTCTATGCTATATTAAGAAAGCGTAAGGAACGTTATGGCTCAGTAGCTCAGTTGGTTAGAGCACGGGACTCATAAGCCTGGGGTCGTTGGTTCAAATCCGACCTGAGCCACTTTAAAAAGGTGAATTAGCAATCGCTAATATGGCGAATGACCTCAGCCACAGACCAAGCTTGGGCGATCGCGCCTCTAGTTTGATGCGGTTCATCACCATCAAATATTTCCGAGATGGAGCCGATACAACCATGATGCAGAAAGTGGTTTAACAAAGGTTGCCAATCAAAGGGCAATGGCTCGTGAGGATAGAAACGTTGCCAAGCACGAATAAAAGGACCGATCAGCCAACCCCAAACCGTACCTTGGTGGTAAGCGCGATCGCGTTGTTCGGGGTTGCCTTTGTATTGCCCCACGTATTCACAGTCATTGGGAGCAAGAGTACGCAAGCCATAGGGAGTGAGCAGGTAAGAACGAGCTATCTCAAGTATTTGACGTCCCTGTTTTTGCGAAAACCCACAATGGGCAAGAGAAAGCGCAATAACTGCGTTTGGGCGAATTTGGCTATTGCGGAGATCGTCTGGCTCAATGGTGTCGTATAAGTAGCCTAACCCAGGATTCCAATATTTTTGGAGTGAAGTTTTGACTTGTTGTGCTTGTTGGGCATAACGTAACGCTTGCTTGGCAAGACGTCCTGAATCAAGCAGTGCTTCTTGCTCGCTCAAGATTTCTGCCCATCGACTTGCCCAACATAAAGCTGAGTACCATAGAGCATTAATTTCAACTGGCTTGCCACGACGGGGAGTTACAGGTTTTCCTCCGACCACCGCATCCATCCAAGTCAGAGCGACACTCCGGGCATCCCAACCAATTAGCCAATCGGTAGAGTCAACCTGTATGTTGTAGCGAGTACCTCCAATAAAAGCTTTGTATATTTGTTGTACCACAGGATATTGCTCTGCTAAAAATTCCCAGTCTTGAGTTGCTTCTAGGTAAAGCCCTAAAGTTTCAATCCACCATAACGCTGCATCAAGACTGTTATAAAATGGTTCTCCACCAATATCGGGAAATGCGTTGGGAATCAAACCAGCGCGACAGTAACGTCCAAAGGTTTGCAATAATCCCTTTGCCAATCCATAACGCTTTGGCACAAGCGCTAATCCTGGTAAGGCAATTAAAGTATCGCGTCCCCAGTCATTAAACCAGTGATATCCAGCAATGACAGTGGGACCATCAATTGACGCACGATAAACGATAAATTGATCGGCTGCTCGTAGCAGTTGCTGCCATACTGGGGACTTGGGGGAGTTGGAGGACAAGGAGGACAAGGAAGCAATTTCTCCCTTGTCTCCCCCCTCTTCCCCTCCCGTGACTTCCCATCCAAAAATTTGGGACAGCCGCTCTTGCTCTGCTTCTAAAACTTCTGCGAAAGTTTCTGAGGTCAGAGTGCTTTGCAGTTCGCTCGGAAAACCCACTCTTGCCTCTAATGTGACTGTATCTCCTGGATTGAGAGGAACACTTAAGTAACCAGGGCTGAAGAGATCTTCCCTATCTCCCAATCCTCGCTGTGCTTCCTCGGGTAAACCATAATTCCAGTACCAAACTGCATCGGGTTGATACTCGCCATGAGTCCAGCGCAAATGCCAAGGTGTTCCAAAACTTCTAGAAATGATTGCTTGCAGGCAAACTTGTTGTTGTCCCAACATTTGTGAAAACTGTAATTCTGGAATTACTGTTTGTTGGTGGTGAAAATCGCGATCGGCTATCAGCAGTCGCAGCCTCAAGGTTGCAGGATGAATGCCTTCGTAGCGGTATTGAATCAAAATGCGATGGCTCATACAGGAGTGGGGTCTTGGAGGAGTCGGGGCTTCTCCCTCTTCTTCACGCAACCCATAAGGCATTAGCAACAACCTTGCAATTTGCCAGTCGTCTTCTCCCCAAATCCATTTTGGAACTGGATTGGTCTCAAAGTGGCGCAGCAGTTGGTAACCTTTCGGCTCAATTTGACCGCTGCCCCAAAAATTTGTTCCTAGTGCCATCACCCGATCTGGAAGTTCGAGACTGGCTTCTAAGTGCGACAGTAGCAAGGTACGTCCTGAGGGGGGACTTGTGGCGGCAAATAGCCAGCCATGATATGTGCGAGTACGGACATCTGAAACTGTTCCACTGGCAAAACTTCCTAAGCCATTGGTTAATAACCATTCTCTTGTATCTAAATCCACCATTAGCTACTCAAAATCGTTATGAGTATGATATAGTCGTAACAGATCGCAATTAAACTGTTAGGGACTCTTGATGAGGATAGTACATGGGGACTAAAGTCTCCTGTAGCTTCTCACTAGCCCCAGAAAGGCGGGGCTTCCGCCGCGAATCATTTTAGTGATGAAGAGAACGGGAAAGTTTTGCCTGACCCGAACCCCAACACTACTAGACGGATATAAGTTTAAGGAGATATTGGTAAATGCCTCTCAGTTACCCATCAGATGGATGCCTCCGTGTAGGTCAACAAGCTCCCGATTTCACAGCAACTGCTGTGGCAGCTTTATGCTGGTGCTGGTATTGTTGCTGGTTCCGATCCCGAAAAAGAACTCGCAGAGGTTCAGTTGAAATTACAAGCGTTGTTAAGAGCATTGGTCTAGGCGTAACAATATATCGTAGTAAATAGCAGTAGACCCTATTTACAAAAATCGGTAATTCTAGACGTAGGGTGGGCAGTGCCCACCAGCAACCCTGGGTATGAGGTTTCTTTGTTTCCTGTTCCCCGTTCGCTCTTAAAGTAAATCTTTATGGGTAAAAGGTTTTGCATTAGCCCCCGTGTAAGTAGCCACAATATGACCGTTACCCATCGCTTGATATTTATACGTAACCAAACCTTCTAAACCAACAGGACCACGGGGTGGCATTTGTTGAGTACTGATTCCCACTTCTGCACCAAAACCGTAACGGAAGCCATCAGCAAAGCGGGTAGAACAGTTGTGGTAAACTCCAGCTGCATTTACCAAAGCAAGAAACGTTTCAGCAGCTTCTGGATCTTCAGAAACAATTGCATCAGTATGCTTGGAACCATATTCATTAATATGAGCGATCGCTTCTTCCAATGAATCCACTACCTTAATTGATAAAATGAGATCGCTATATTCTGTTTCCCAATCTTGTTCCGTTGCTTTCAAAATATTTGGTAGAATCTCACAGGTACGTTCATCCCCTCGTAATTCCACGTTCAGTTTTTCCAAAGCTTCAGCAATTTGAGGTAGACTTTTTGACGCAATATTGGCATGAACTAGCAAAGTTTCAACCGCATTGCATGCTGCAGGATATTGAGTTTTTGCATCAACGGTAATGGCAACAGCTTTTTCTATATCTGCAGCTTTATCTATGTAAAGATGGCAAATTCCATCTGCATGACCTAAGACTGGAATGCGGGTATTATCTTGTACAAAACGGACAAATGAGTTAGAACCTCTGGGAATAATTAAATCTACATATCTATCTAATTTCAATAATTCCAAAATTTCTTCTCTTGTCGTTAATAACTGCACTGCATCTGGATTCACAGCAGTTTGAGATAATCCTTGTTTAATTGCTTTGACAATCGCTTCACAGGAACGAATTGCTTCTTTTCCACCCTTGAGAATAACACCATTACCTGACTTAATAGCTAAAGAAGCAATTTGAATTGCAGCTTCTGGACGTGCTTCAAAAATGATGCCCAAAACACCCAAAGGACAAGTTAATCGCTTGAGAATTAAACCTGTATCGATTTCTCGGTGAATTTGCACAACACCAACGGGATCGGCAAGCTTTCCTACATCTCTTACACCTGCGATCGCATCTCTCAACTTATGCTCATCTAACTTCAGACGTTTGTAAAGCGGTTGGGCAATTCCTTCAGCAAGAGATGTTTCACAATCGGCAGCATTTGCTTGCAAAATTTCCTCTTTTGCCGATTCTAAAGCTTGAGCTATAGCCTCAATAGCTTGATTTTTTGCCTCAGTCGAGAGTACTGCCAGCTTGAGTGCAGCCAATCTAGTTTTTTGAGCAACTGCAACCAAGTTTAATGAATCATTAACACTAGTCATCACAAAAAATTATTTCAATCTTTGCCTTTTTCCAATCCTATCAAAACATTGTGGGAGGGAGAGAACCCCCGTGATTTATTCGTTCGTTTATCAAGCCGCTTACTACATAAATGTAGAAAATACTGAATGATATAAAGAAATCTTTACAGAAACTTGTCTGAAATGGTAGTGACGAAGACTGGGTCAATCAAGCCATAATTCAGCTAAAGACCGCTTCTCTATAGGCGAGAGCTATGTCACTCCAATCAGGCTTAGATGCCATTAAACAAGGACAATATCAAAAGGCTGTTCAAATACTAGAACAATTCTGCCAAAATTCTGTTGATAGTACACAACCAGACTATCTCAAAGCACAAATGGCGCTAGTGAAAGCCTATCAAGGCACGGGAGAACTTGAACAAGCGATCGCTCTGTGCCAACAGTTAATGCAGAACGAAAATTTACAGGTACGTAGCTGGGCAGAAAAAACTCGCCCAACCCTTAACGAATCTCCAAAACCCCAAGAAAAAACAAGCACTATCCAAAAAGCGGGTCGTGCGACCACTGTTGGGGTCAAATTAGCGATGGGGGGTGTAGGTGGCAATCTAGCACTAGCTTCTGTTGTCACCGTGACTTTGCTCTTTGGCATGGTTTTAGTTTTAGCTTTGACCATAGTCTTTATTATCGGTAATGAAAATCCAGTCATAGGGTTAGGAATATCCGTTGGCATCGCCTTGGTTTTCAATGTTGCTGCCTTCTTTCTGTCTCCCTTCCTAATGGACTTAATCCAAAGTTGGCTTTACCACACTCGGTGGGTAGAATTGGCAGACATAGAAGCCCGAAGCCCCGAGACTGCTAGAGTCATTCGCCGAGTTTGCCAACAAAAAAAGCTAAAGACCCCCAGACTGGGAATCATAGACGACCAGAACCCCACCGCTTTCACTTACGGCTCATTGCCAGACAGCGCACGTTTGGTAGTTAGTCAAGGGCTTTTCACTTATCTAGACGATGATGAAGTAGCAACCGTTTACGCCCATGAACTGGGACATATAGTCCATTGGGATTTTGCGGTGATGACCGTAGCTTCTACCTTAGTGCAAATCTGCTACCTCATTTACACCACAGCTCGAGCCCTTGGTCGTGGCGGTGGTAACGATAACAAAATCAAAGATGCCATCCAAACGGCGGCTTTGGTTGCCTACATATTTTACGTAATTGGCACCTACCTGTTGCTGTATCTATCCCGTACAAGGGAATACTTTGCCGATCGTTTTGCTGCGGAAACCACTGGCAACCCCAATGGACTATCACGTGCTTTGGTGAAAATTGCTTACGGTATTGTGGAAGAAGGTTCGCGGGCACAAGAACCCAGCCGTTTGATTGAAGGAACTCGCGCCTTGGGAATTTATGACTCCAAAGCCGCAGCCTCCACCGGCACTGCCTACCGCATAGCTTCAGAACCGCAAAAACTTGGTCGCGTTTTTCTTTGGGATATGTTCAACCCGTGGGGCTGGTGGATGGAATTAAATTCTACTCACCCCCTCACTGGAAAACGAGTACGTGCCCTCAGTACCTACGCCGAACAACTGGGTTTGGCAACTGAATTTGATATGGGGCGAGTCATCAAAGAAGGTAAACTTTTAAATAAGAGCAAACTGTACGGTAACTTCTTATTAGATATAGTGCTTTACGGTGCAGAAACAATTGGTTTCGTCGCTGGAATAGTCATTGGTGTTCTCCTTTGGCCAAGTCTCGGAAACCCTGGTTTTAGCCTTGCTGCGCCTTTCATGGGATTGGGGATAGGAATACTTATCAAAGCTTTGGTCATGTTCCCCAACTACGGTCAAGCACCAGCAACCGATATACTCTCACTAATGTCAGACCCTTATGCTAGCCCTTTGCGCGGACAACCAGCAAAAATAGAAGGTTTACTGATTGGGCGTGGCGATAGTGGGTATAAGTTTGGTTCAGACTTAAAAATTCAAGACCGCACCGGAATGCTTTATCTGCATTATGCTTCACGCTTTGGTGCTATTGGTAATTTTCTGTTTGGTCAGAAGCGAGTTCAAAGCTTAATTGGTTCCCAAGTTGGAGCAGTAGGTTGGTTCCGCCGAGGCATCGCTCCTTGGATGGATCTGATTCAATTAAAGAGTGAAAGTGGCACTATTGTTAATAGTTACCATCGCTTCTGGTCACTTGTCTTGGGTTTTGGGTTAATTCTTCTTGGCAGCATTTGTACTTATTTTTTAAGCGGCAGATAGTTCAAGGGATAAACTAAAAATTATCTACAGCATTTTTCAGGTAAATGAAGTAGGGGCGAACGGTTGTTTGCCCTTACTAGGGTATATCATTCAGCGATAGCTTCGCTCCTGCCCGGAGGGCAGATCGCACTTTCTGGAAAAATCCGATTTAATTTCACTAACGCATCTTCAAAACCAGGAATTGGCACTGATTGATTTGCCAAAAAAATCTGCTTGCTGAGATAGTTAAACTCACCTTGGATTGTTTGATAGGGCTGACTGTAACACTCTAGTTGACCTGCTTGTAAATTCGCAATCCAATAATGAAGGATTCCTGCTTCCGCGTACAACATGAGTTTCGTTGTTTGGTCGTAATCCAAGGTTTTGTCGGAAATTTCTATAACTAACAAAATATCTTGGGGATAGGGATGGTGAGCGAGGTAATCTTCATCCCGTCCCCTTGCAATTACGACATCCGGTTCAGGTTCACTTTGATTGGGTAGAGTAATGGGATCTTGCCCGCGAATGACGGCGCGGTCACCTAAAAGCCGATCCAATTGGCGACACAGGATTGAACTACAGACTGTATGAGGGGTTCCTTTTGCAGTCATTTGGATGAGTTCTCCTCTAATCAGCTCGATCCGGTCTTCCTCCTTCAAAAACCCGAGTTCAATCAGTCGATGGTATTCGTCGATGGTGAATCGCTTTGGTGTAGCAACAGTCATGGCATCTATGAGATGTAACTGCTTTCACTTTAATCAATTGTATGCCAGATGGGATTAAGCTGACTTTTCACTCAATGCCTCAAACTGCTGCCAGCAGAGGTACAGCGCACGGGGAACGTGGAAGCAACCTTTCCATTTACCACCTTTGAGGTTTAACAATACTTCTCCACGGCGATTGAGGTAGCCAAACCACTCACCGTATTCTGGATCGGCAAAGTGAGACCAGGCGTAATCGTGCATCTTTTGATACCAGTTCCAACACGCCTCACACCCTGTCAGGTGATAACCCATTGCCAATGCAACCAAAGACTCCAGATGTACCCACCAAAGTTTTTGATCCCATTCCAGTTGTTGTGGGGGATGAGAGTCTGCATCCATAAAATAATACAACCCGCCGTATTCACTGTCCCAGGCAAAATTGAGAATATTTAGCACTACATCAACGGCTTGGTTAATTGTCGTCGTATCATTGTGACGATGGGCAATATCCATGATGAACCACATCGCTTCAATGCCGTGACCGGGGTTAATCAGCCTTCCCTCAAAAGAATTAACGTGGGAACCATCAGGAGCCACATTTTCGTACATCAGTCCCCGTTTCCGGTCTAGAAAATCGGTCATCACTTCTTGAACTGTTGCAGCCAAGACGTTCTCAAGGGTTTCTTTGGGCAGCAGCCATTCCATTTCTAGGGTTAGGTTGGCTAAAATCATGGGTACTGCTAAGGCTTTCATTGGACGTGTACCCGGATAGGTCTTGTTATACTTGCCCTTTGGGTTGTCCTTGCGGTGCAAAACGTTGTTGTATGCCCGCACAGCCACATCCTTTGCCCATTCTTCTTCAGAGGCAAGTGCGTATTGACTGAAAGCCATCGCGGCAAAGCAATCAGAAAAGATATTGTAGGGCTGAACTAAGGGC